>NZ_DASSTI010000138.1:0-20278 GCF_035708005.1 Segeticoccus sp.
ACGGTGACCGCCTTCGCCTACGGCGGGGACGGGCGGCGCACCGACACCTGGTGGAACACCAACCCCGACCACACCAGCTTCGCGGCGCACACCCACCTGTTCTTCAACCGGGACGGGCACATCCAGCGGTCCTGGACCTCGCGCAACTCCGATGACACCAACCTGGTGTTCGACACCACCTACTGCTACACCCAGGTCACCGGCACCTCCTGCCCGAACAGCAGCCCCACCAACTACCCTGCCGGGGACCTGATCGTGTGGTCGATCGACCGGCTCACCGGGGCGCGCTCGGACTACAGCTACGACGCGGGGAACCGGTTGACCAAGGTCACCAACTACCACGGCCACACCTACGGCTACGGCTACGACGCCAACGGCAACCGCACCAGCGTCACCGTCGACGGCACCACCACCCAGACCCTGGGGTTCAACGCCGGCAACCAGATCACCGACACCGGCTACCACTTCAACGCCGCCGGCCAGCAGAACCACTCACCCGGCAACGGGGTCCTGTCCTACAACGCCGCCGGGCAGATGACCAGCCAGTCCTCCAGCAGCACCGACTCCGCCTACACGTGGGCCGGCCCAGGCATGGACGAGCTGCTGTCCAGCAAGGTCACCGGGGGCGACACCTACGACTACGTCTACGGGCGCACCGACACCAACGGGCTGCCCGTCATCGACTCGGTCGCCAAGAACGGCACCACCAGCTACCTGACCAACGACCCCGACGGCACCCCCTTGGCGATGCGCCTGGCCGGTGGGCAGGCCGACTACTACGTCCGCGACGGACAGGGCTCCATCGTCGCCCTCATCGACGGCACCGGCGCCACCACCGGCACCTACACCTACGACCCCTACGGCAACCAAACCGCCCAAACCGGCACCGGCACCGCCGTCGACCTCAACCCCTTCCGCTACACCGGCGGACTGCTCGACCGCGGCACCGGCTGGCTCAAACACGGCACGCGATGGAACGACACCACCACCGGGCGCTGGACCACCCCCGACCCCATCACCCACCTAAACGACCCCGAGCGCGCCAACCCATACCAATACGCCGGAAGCAACCCCTGCAACAACACCGACCCCACAGGGCGATGCACAGAGAGTGACGCACTGGAGGCCGCGGTTGCTGTCTCGGGACTAACTACCACGTCGGAGGGGGCCATCGTCGTAGCTACCAGCGAACTGCTCGTTGCGGAACCAGGGATCATTGCATTGACTGCCATTGCAGGACTAGCGATTGGCGGCGCTCTGCTCTACTGCGCACTGGATTAAGGAGAATTTTGAAGCAGGGGCACTCTAAGCAGACGCGCAGGGCAACAGTCGGCGGAATCGTCTTGCGCTCAATCATATTGGCAATTTCCGTGGCAGGCCTAGTGCTAGGCGTGTTGACTCAGAGCATCCTCCTGATCGTAATTTTTTCGGTAGGGGTAATCGTGCAGTCTCTTGTAATCCTCAAGTTTGCTGGCCATGTTGAACGCAAGTAACCGACTCGGCGTGTCACTGTTTGTTGTCGGCTTTATATAAAGGCCTAAACAACTTCCCCAGGGCCCGGCCGCGCCGGGGAGGACCTGGCCCGACGCCGCTCGTGCCGGGAGGCGCCTCCTGGCGGCTGCGGTTCGGCACCCAGCTGGACGCCCGACCGGTCCACCGCACCACCGGCGAGGGGGAGCTGTCCGGGGCCATCGACCCGGAGGCCGTGGCCGGCTATATCGCCAAGTACGCCACCAAGTCCGCCGGCGACCTCGAGCCCGGCGACGCGCACGGCAACGAGCATCTGGAGCGGCTGCGCCTGCGGGTGAAGGAGCTGCACTTCAAGAACCGCAGCTACGCCGCCGTCGGCGACACCAGCGGACCGTACGCGCTGTTGGGCAAGTGGGCCCACATGCTGGGCTTCCGCGGCCACTTCGCGTCCAAGTCCCGGCGTTACTCCACCACGATGCGCGACCTGCGGGCGGCCCGTAAGCGGTTCCAGCGACTGCGGAAGCTGAACCCCTCCGGCGTCGTCGACGTCTCGGCCATCGACCCGCAGCAGGACGACGAGGAAACCACCCTCGTCATCAACGACTGGGCATTCGCCGGCATGGGCTGGCTCACCAGCGGAGACGCCGCTCTCGCCGACGCCGCCGCAGCGCGAGCCAGGGAGTACGCGGTCAGGCAGCGAGCCAACTCGAAGTAGGAGCAATGGGGACAGAAGCTTGACTGGATGGGGAGGATGAAATGTCGCAAGAAGCAGCACGGGAGGTCGCCCTGCCGGAGGACCGGCTGTGGACCGCCGAGGAGGTGGCGTACTACCTCAGCGTTCCGGTCCAGACGGTGTACTGGTGGCGGGGCGCTGGTCGAGGGCCCGCGGGACGTCGGGTCGGCAAGCGCCTGCGTTATCGGCCGAGCGATGTCCGCAGTTGGGTGGAGTCTCTCTCGCCCGATGTGGCGTCATGAGGCGCCTGGGCCTGGGTGAGTACGGTGACATCTTCTTCTCCAGGCGCGGAGATCGCCACGTGGCGATGGTGCATTACCGCGACTTCACCGGTGCAAAGCGTCGGCTGAAGGCGTCAGGTAGGAGCAAGGCTGAGGCGCGACGGCGAATCATGAAGGCGTTGGCGCATGCGATTCAGGTGGGCGGTCGTGGAGAGTTCTCGCCTACGAGCAGTTTGGCTGACGGCGCGCGCGCTTGGCTCTCCAGTTTCGAGGGCCTGGTCGAGCGGGGAAGCCGTTCTCCGTCGACCTTGGCCTTGTACCGAGACGCGGTGGAACGTCACGTCATCCCTGGGTTGGGGGAGTTGCGCTTAGGTGAGCTCTCCACGGCTCTTCTCGATCGATTCCTCCAGGCGGTCCTCGCCGAGAAGGGGCACGCGACGGCGAAGCTCTGTCGGACCGTCCTTTCCGGGATCTGTGGCTGGTTGGTTCGCCAGAAGGGCCTGCCGGCAAACCCGGTACGCGACGTCTCGCCGCTGGAGGCCGACCGAGACCGGACGGCCAGGGCACTGACGTTGGAGGAGGTGCACGACTGGTTGGCCATCTTGGACTCGAGCCCAGTGGCTCAACGGAAGGACTTGCCAGAGCTGGCCCGGTTCATCCTTGGGACGGGCTTGCGCCTCGGCGAGGCCCTTGGCGTCCGTTGGGAGGACTTCGACCTTGAGCACGGCGTCGTGAAGATCGAGCGCACCGTCATCCGGGTGAAGGGGCAGGACTGAGAGCGTCGCGGCTGAAGTCGCGTACGTCGTACCGCACCCTGATTCTTCCCGACTGGTGCCTGGCGATGCTCAAGGCAAGGAGGGAGCGGATAGGCGTCGTCGCCGGCCCGGTCTTCGCTGACGCGCGAGGGGGCTATCGGGACCGGAACAACGTTGGCGCCGACTTCCGCGAGGCGAGGGCCGGGACGAAGTACGAGTGGGTGAAGCCCCACACATACCGGAAGACGGTTGCCACCCTGTTGGACGGGAGCGGCGCCACCGCACGGATGATCGCCGATCAGCTGGGGCACGCGCGGGTGTCGATGACCCAGGACGTGTACCTCGGTCGGCGCGCCGTCGATCCTTCGGTCGCCAGGGCGCTGGGGTTGCTCAGGGGACAGCGTGAGGCCGAGCCCAATCAGGGCGAGCACTGAGAGCTGCAGATGCATGAGTGCCCGCATGAGTGCCCTAGACGGACTCCCGGCGACCCTTGCATGGCCGCGCAGGCCGCTGACCTGCGCAGTTGTGGGCCCCGTGGGACTCGAACCCACAACCTACGGATTAAAAGTCCGCAGCTCTAACCATTGAGCTAGAGGCCCGGGACGGTTGCCGCCGTCGGCCCGTCAGCCTACGGGATCGGCTGAGCACGGGCGGCGGTGGAGGAGATGAACTCGGCCGTGTGCCGACTTCTGCATCGGGATTCGGCCCGGGTGGGGCGGTGGAGGAGATGAACTCGGCCGTGTGCCGACTTGTGCATCGGGATTCGGCCGTGGGGCGGTGGGCGAGACGAACTCGGCCGTGTGCCGACTTCTGCAGCGCCACCTCAGCTGGCTCAGCGACCTTCGAGCAGCGGACCGGCCGGGTCGTGCGTGATGCCCTGGCGCCGGGCCGCGATGCCGGACAGCGCCTCAAGCACCACGCGGTTGCCGAGCAGGGCGGTGATGTCGGCGTGGTCGTAGGGCGGTGACACCTCGACGATGTCCAGCCCGCACACGGGCAGCTCCCGGCACAGCCGCCGCACGCTGTCGAGCAGCTGGCGCGCGGTGAGGCCACCCGGCTCGGGCGTGCCGGTCCCGGGCGCCATGCCGGGGTCGACGACGTCCACGTCCACGGACAGGAAGACGGCGTCGCACCCGTCCGTCGCGATGGCGGACGCTTCATCGAGCACCGCGTCGAGACCCTTGGCCACGACCTCGGTCATCTCGAAGGACCGCATCCGCTGGTCGGCCATCCACTTCAGCGTCGGCGGCTCGGGCCAGTAGCCGCGCAGTCCCACCTGCAGGAACCGGTCGCCCCGGCAGGCGCCGGATTCGATGAGCCGCCGCATCGGCTGTCCGTGGCCATAGAGCGAGCCGAACGAGATGTCGCCGGTGTCGGCGTGCGCGTCGAAGTGGATCACCGACACGTTGCCGAAGCCGTGGTGGTTGGCGCACCCGGTGACGTCCGGCAGCGCGATCGTGTGGTCCCCGCCGAGCACGAACGGGATCGCCCCAGACCGGGCGACGGTCGTGACCGCCTCCTCGAGGTCGTGCAGGCTCGTCATCACGTCGCCGGAGTACATCTCGACGTCGCCGGCGTCGACGACGCGCAGGTCCTTCAGCGCGTCGACCCGCAGCGCCAGGTGCGGCCGGGACCCGTCCTGCGGCAGGTAGTCGGTGCTGCGGATCGCCTGCGGCCCGAACCGCGTGCCCGGGCGGTGCGACGTCCCGCCGTCGAACGGCCCACCGAGGATGACCACGTCCGCCCCCTCGAAGGTGGTCGGGTCGGACAGGTCGCAGGCCGGGATGCCGAGGAAGGTCACGTCCGGCCCGTACTGGGCGCCGTAGCGAGTCACGGGCACAGTCTGGGCCATCACCGACTACAGATCGAGCAGCGCCTCCACCTCGCCGAGGACCTGCCGTGCCTCCCGGGCGGCCCGCTCCGGCTCCCCAGACCGTATGGCGTCCAGCAGGCGACCGTGGTCGACATACGTCCCGTCGTCCAAGCCGGGGGAGACCGAGGCGGCGATGCTCGCCTCGAGGGCCTCGGCGAAGTCGGCGTAGAGCTGCTCGAGCAGCGGGTTGTGGGCGGCCGCCACGACGGCGACGTGGAAGGCGAGGTCGGTCTCGACCCAGGCGGCGGGATCGCCCTGCTGCCACGCCTCTTCGCGGGTCCGCAGCGCCCCTTCGAGGGCGCGCAGGTCGGCGGCGGTGTGGCGTTCGGCGGCCAGCGCGGCGGCCTCGACGTCGAGTGCGCGACGGATCTCGAGCACGTGCCCCGGGTCGGAGGCGGCCAGCCCCTGCCGGAGCACTCCCGACAGGTCGCTGGTCGCGGTCACGTAGCTGCCGTCGCCCTGGCGCACCTCGATGACCCCGGTGTGCGACAGCGCCCGCACCGCCTCACGGACGGTGCTGCGGCCGACGCCGAGCAGCTCACCGAGCTCCTGCTCCGGTGGTAGACGCGAACCGACCGGCCACTCCCCGCTACCGATCAGCTCCTGCAGCTGGGCGACGACCTGCCCGACCAGACCGCGCCGCTGCACGGTACCCAGTGGCATCCCATCTCCTGACACACAGACAGCAGAACATCTGATGTCTGTTAGCGTAGCGGACGATGACTGATGTGGACGCCCGCCCCACGGCTGCACCGGCCCGTCGCCACGACGGCCTGCTGGTGATCCTGGCCGTGCTCCTCGTCGCGGCGAACATGCGGGCCGCTCTCAGCGGCATCGGTCCGGTGCTCGACCGCGTCCAGGCCGCCACCGGGATGTCCGCCACGCTCGCCGGCGTCGTGACCACCCTGCCCGTGCTGAGCTTCGCCGCCGTGGGTGGCACGAGCCCGGCGCTGGCGCGCCGCTGGAGCCTGGAGCACGCCATCGGGGCGGCGGTGCTGCTGCTCGGCGTCGCCGAGTTCGGCCGCGTGCTCGACGGGACGTGGGCCCTGCTGGTCGGCACCGCCGCCGCGTGTGCCGGCATCGCGGTCATCAACGTGCTGCTCCCGGTGGTCATCAAGCAGCGCTTCCCGCACCGGCTGGGCAGTGTCACCGGGCTGTACACCGCCTCGCTCAACCTGTTCTCCGCCCTGGCCGCCGCGACGACGGCGCCGCTCGCCGACCGCACCGACTGGCGCTGGGCGCTCGGGTGCTGGGGGGTCCTCGCGCTGCTCGCCGCCGCGGTCTGGCAGCCGGTCCTGGCACGTCACCCGGTTGCCGTGCCTGCCGGCGTCGAGGCCGGGCGGGTCGAGCTCGCCGAGGGCGAGCCGACGACCCGTCCCGCCACCACCGACGGTCCCGACCCGCGGCAGGGCCCGGACCCGACGGCCGCGAAGCCGCTGGTCCTGTGGCGTCACCCGATCGCCTGGGGCGTGGCCGTCTACTTCGGCATGCAGTCCCTGCTCGCCTACATCACCATGGGCTGGCTGCCGGCCATCTACCGCTCCGCCGGGGTCGACTCGACGACGGCCGGCCTGCTGCTCGCGCTCGCGATCGTGATCGGCGTGCCGGTGGCCTACATCGTGCCCACGCTGGCCGGTCGGCGGCCCGGGCAACGGGCTTGGGCCGTCGGACTCACCACCTGCTCGGCTGCCGGGGTCGCCGGCCTGATCGTGCTGCCGGCCCAGCTCGCGGTGGTGTGGGCGATCCTGATCGGCCTGGGGCAGGGGTGCTTCCCGCTCGCGCTCGCCCTCTTCGGCTTCCGCACGCGCGACCACCGGCGTACCGCGGCGCTCAGCGCCTTCGGGCAGAGCGTGGGCTACCTGCTGGCGGTCGTGGGGCCGCTCGGCGTGGGCGTGCTGCACGACCTCACGGGTGGCTGGACGGTGCCGCTGCTGCTCGCCCTGTGCGCCATGGGCGTCCAGGCAGCCGCCGGCATGGTGGCCGGGCGGCCGGTCCGACTCTGACGCCGGGCGGCCCGTCCGCCCCTGAGGCGCGACCAGGCGCGACCAGACGCGGCCGCACAGTTCAGCGCGGCTCGGGCTCGGCCGCCAGCGCGTCCGCAGCGGCGCGCGAGCGCTCGGCGGCCTCGGCGTTCCCGGCCTCCTCGTGCAGGTCCGCCGCCCGCCGGTACTCCGCCACGGCCTCGTCCACCCGCTGGTCGTGGAACAGCGCGGTCCCGGCCAGGAACGCTGCCTCCGCCGCCAGGTCGGTGCTGCCCAGCTCGGTGAACCGTCGCTCGGCGGAGCGGGCCAGCGTCACCGCCGCATCGACGTCCCCGGCCTGCCCGCGCAGCACGGCCAGGTTGAACTCGGCCTCGGCAAGCGTGGGCTGCACGGAACCGTCCCGACCCTCCAGCGTCACCAGCGTCCGCTGGCCGTGCTCGAACTCGCGCAGGGCCTCGTTGGGTGACTCCAGGCGCAGCGCGAGCAGCCCCAACTCGTGGTGCACAAGCCCGCGCATCCGGGTGTCGTCGCGGACTCCGTTCAGCCGCAAGACATCCCGGAGCATCCCGCGGGCCTGCTCGAACAGCCCGCGCTGCTGCAGCAGGCCGGAGTGGGTGGAGAGCACCTCCTCGATGTGCGGGACGGTCAGGGGCTGCGGCCCCTTCCCGCTGGAGAAGAAGGTCGAGGAGGACTGCCGGTTCACCGCCTCGCGCAGGACGGTGTCCAGCGTGGTGAGGGCTTCGTCCTCCTCACCTCGGCGGTGGTGCGCCAAGCCGAGTGCGACGAGGCACTCGGTCATCGGCTGGCCAGCGTCGAGCTGCTGGGTCTCCTGTGCGACGGCGAACAGGTCGAGCGCCTGCGCGTAGAGCTCACCGGAGGACTCGTCGCCGCGGGCGTCGGCGGTGCGCGCCCGGGCGAGGAGGCTGGCCGCGGCGCCGTCCGGGGAGTCGGCCGCGGTGAAGGCGTCCACCGCCCGGCGCAGCGTCCGGTCGGCGTCGTCGTGGCGCCCCTGCTGGTGCTGCAGTATGCCGAGTGCGTGCGTCGCGCGTGCCGCGCCCAGGTGGTCTCCGGCGGAGGTGAAGCCGTCGGCGGCGGCGCGGTAGGCCTTCTCGGCGGCCCGGACGTCTCCGCGCCCAGCGTGCCAGTCCGCCATCCGGTGCTCGGTGAGCGCCTCGATGATCAGGCGGTCCTCGGCGGTCGCCCCCGAGGGCTGGGGCTGGTCGGCGTCGCTGTCCACGTCGGCAGTAAACCGCAGACACCCCGGCGCGGCGACGCCACCCGGTGGGCGGCCCGTCCGGCCTCAGCGCGACCTGCGATCTAGGTCTCGCCGAACGGGGCCCGGATGACACCGCTGGGCGGCCAGTCGCCCGGGTCGTCGAGCTCCTCGAGTCGCGCTCGCGTGGAGGGCTCGGCCTCTTCCATCCACCGCAGCTCCTGGCGCAGGTGGTGGGCGTGCCGGACCCACGGGTCGGGGATGTCCACCCAGGCGGTCTCGATCGCGTCCGGGACCCTCAGCACCTCGCCCAGCGGCAGCCCCGGCTCGCGAAAGGGAGCCGGCTCCTCGATCGCCGCGCGCTCGACCGCTTGGCCCAGCTGCATCAGCGGGGACCCGTCCAAGCTGCCCACGTAGTGCCGGCCCAGCCATCGGCCGTTCTTCGCCCTCCACGCTGGCGGGAGGTGCCGGGACACCGCCGCACGGACCCGGGTGGCGCGCTCGCTCGCCAGGTCCTCCGTCAGCTCCACCGCTTCGGCGCGCAGCGTCCCGTTGCGCAGCTGCAACCCCACCAGACCACCCGCCGGTACGTCCGGGAGCCACCCGGGCGGCCCCACCCAGGTCCACATGCCGGCGGAGTCGTCCGGCACCACCGCGCCTCCGCCATCCCAGGGGAGGCCGCCGTGCTCGATGAGCGTGGCGAGCGGGTGCACGAACGGGCCGGGGCCGATCCAGCGCCGGTCCGCGGTCGGGTGGTGCGCCCGCAGCGTCAGCCAGTGGCCGTCATACAGGGCCAGGAGGGCGACGAAGGCGCCACCGGGCAGGCGTGCGATCGCCCAGGAGCGGGACAGCCCGTTGCGCACCGCGATCTCCGGGTGGCGCGCCGTCGTCACCCCTCGCGCACTGCCCACTCGACCACCTCCTCGAGCTCGACCGGGTGCCCCTGTGCCGTGACGTAGCCCGCGCACCGCTCGCTCAGCGACTGTCGTCGAATCCCTGTGGTTCCCATGGGAAGACCTTGCCCGCTTCCGGGCGCGCGCCGCAGAAGTTGTCCACAGGCCTGCCCGCGGCGGCTGGATGGGAGGATGGGAACCCCATGGCTGCCACGACCCTCACCGACCGCCTCGCCGACCTGGCTCCCGATCCGAGCCCCGATGCCCTGTATGACGGGTTCGTCGCCTGGGCGGGCGAGCAGGGCCTCACGCTCTATCCCCACCAGGAGGAGGCGCTGCTGGAGCTGGTCAGCGACGCCAACGTGATCCTGTCGACGCCGACCGGCTCGGGCAAGAGCCTCGTGGCCACCGGCGCGCACTGGTTGGCGATGGCGCAGGGGCAGCGGACGTTCTACACCGCGCCGATCAAGGCGCTGGTGTCGGAGAAGTTCTTCGCCCTCTGCGCCACCTTCGGCGCCGAGAACGTCGGGATGATGACCGGGGACGCGGCCGTCAACTCCTCGGCGCCGATCGTCTGTTGCACCGCCGAGGTCCTCGCGAACGTCGCGCTGCGGGAGGGGCCGGAGGCCGACATCGGCCAGGTCGTCATGGACGAGTTCCACTTCTATGCCGAACCGGACCGCGGCTGGGCCTGGCAGGTGCCGCTGCTCGAGCTGCCGAAGGCGCAGTTCCTGCTGATGTCGGCCACCCTCGGGGACGTCACCCGCTTCCAGCGCGACCTGACCCTGCGCACCGGCCGGGAGACCGCGGTGGTCACCTCGGCCGAGCGGCCGGTGCCGCTGTCCTTCTCCTACGCGCTCACCCCGCTGCACGAGACGCTCGAGGAGCTGCTCTCCACCCACCAGGCGCCCGTCTACGTCGTCCACTTCACGCAGGCGGCGGCCCTGGAGCGGGCCCAGGCGCTGATGAGCATCAACGTGTCCACGCGCGAGGAAAAGGACAAGATCGCCGAGCTGATCGGCGGCTTCCGGTTCTCCGCCGGGTTCGGCAGGACGCTCTCGCGTCTGGTGCGCCACGGGATCGGGGTGCACCACGCCGGGATGCTGCCGAAGTACCGACGCCTGGTCGAGACCCTCGCCCAGGCAGGCCTGCTCAAGGTCATCTGCGGCACCGACACCCTCGGCGTCGGCATCAACGTGCCGATCCGCACCGTGGTGCTCACCGGCCTGACCAAGTTCGACGGCAGCCGGCAACGGGTGCTCAAGGCACGCGAGTTCCACCAGATCGCCGGACGCGCGGGCCGGGCCGGCTACGACACCTCCGGCTACGTCGTGGTGCAGGCACCCGAGCACGTCATCGAGAACGAGCGGGCCCTGGCCAAGGCGGGCGACGACCCGAAGAAGCGACGCAAGGTCCAGCGCAAGAAGCCTCCCGAGGGCTCGGTCACCTGGAGCGAGCAGACCTTCGAGCGGCTGGTCGCCGCCGAGCCGGAGCCACTGGTCTCGCGGATGCGGGTGTCCCACTCCATGCTGCTCAACGTGATCGCCCGCCCCGGCGACCCGTTCGCGGCGATGCGCAAGCTGCTGCGCGACAACCACGAGGAGCCGAAGAACCAGACCCGACTGGTGCGCCGGGCGATCGCGATCTACCGCGCCCTGCTGGCCGCGGGCGTCGTCCGGCGACTCGACGAGCCGGACCAGCACGGCCGGACGGTGGCCCTCACCGTGGACCTGCAGCCGAACTTCGCGCTCAACCAACCGCTCTCACCATTCGCGCTGGCAGCGTTCGAGCTGCTGGATCCGGAGAGCCCGGCATACCACCTCGACGTGGTGTCGGTGCTCGAGGCGACGCTCGACGACCCGCGGCAGGTGCTCTGGGCGCAGGAGCACCGGGCGCGCGGCGAGGCGGTCGCGGCCATGAAGGCCGAGGGGCTGGAGTACGAGGAGCGGATGGAGCTGCTCGAGGAGGTCACCTGGCCCAAGCCGTTGGAGGAGCTGCTCACCGCGGCGCTGGAGATGTACCGGCAGAGCCACCCCTGGGTCGCCGACACGGCGCTGTCGCCCAAGTCGGTGGTCCGGGACATGTCCGAGCGGGCGATGACCTTCGGGGAGTTCATCCGGTTCTACGGCCTGGCGCGGTCGGAGGGGCTGGTGCTGCGCTACCTGACCGACGCCTACCGGGCGCTGCGGCAGACGGTGCCGGAGTCGATGCGCACCGACGAGCTCACCGACCTCATCGAGTGGCTCGGTGAGCTGGTCCGGCAGACCGACTCCAGCCTGCTCGACGAGTGGGAGCAGCTGACCGACCCCGAGGCGGTCGAGCGGATCGCCGCGGGCCAGGGCGCCCCGGCGCCGGAGGCCAAGCCGATCACCGGCAACGAGCGGGCCTTCCGGGTGGTGGTGCGCAACGCGATGTTCCGCCGCGTCGAGCTGGCAGCCCTCGACAAGCCGGACGAGCTCGGCGACCTGGAGGCGCAGACCGCCGCCCTCACCGACCCCCCGGGCGAAGTGGTGATGGACGCCGCCGCCTGGGACGAGGCGCTCGAGGCCTACTACGACGAGCACGACGACATCGGGACCGGCCCGGACGCCCGCGGCCCGGCGCTGCTGCAGATCCGGGTCGCGGGGCGGACCTGGCACGTCCGGCAGGTGGTCGACGACGCCGAGGGCGACCACGACTGGGCGGTCACGGCCGAGGTTGACCTCGACGCCTCCGACGAGGTGGGCGAGGCGGTGCTCACCGTGACCGGCTTCGCCCGGCTCGACTCCTGACCCTGCAGCGTCGGGAGGGCACCTCTCGGGTCGGTTCCCCCTCTCGGGGTGCTGTCGGTGCGACAGAATGCGGCCCGGAGCGAGCACAGTAGCCTGAGCCGAGCAGACGACGAGGGGACGGGATGACCAGCGCCGCAGCGGCCGAGACGAGCGTCCGTGGGTCAGGTCCCACGGTCACCGGGACCTACCGGTTGCAGCTGCACGCCGGCTTCGGGTTCGCCGACGCGGCCGAGCAGGTGCCCTACCTCGCCCGCCTCGGGGTGTCCCACCTCTACCTGTCGCCGATCCTCACCGCCGTGCCGGGCTCCCTGCACGGGTATGACGTGCTCGACCACTCCCGCGTCTCACCGGAGCTGGGTGGCGAGGCCGGCTTCCGCTCCCTGGTCGACGCGGCCCGGTCCCACGGCCTGGGCATCGTCGTCGACGTGGTCCCCAACCACATGGCGTTCGTGGCGCCCGAGTGGGCCAACGAGCCGCTGTGGCAGGTGCTGCGCGAGGGGCAGCAGGCAGCCACCGCCGACTGGTTCGACATCGACTGGGCGCACGGTGAGGGCCGGCTCGGCCTGCCGCTGCTCGGTCAGACCCTGGAGGCGACCCTCGAGGCCGGAGAGCTCACCCTCGACCGCCTCGAGGAGGGCCCGCACACCGGGGAGCACGTGATCCGCTACCACGACCACGTCTTCCCGCTGGCGCCCGGGACACACCCCGAGGAGGGGAGTTCGCAGCCCTCCCAGGCCCTTCCCGGTGAGGAGGTCGCAGCCGTGCTGGAGCGGCAGCACTACCGGCTCGCCGGGTGGCGCGAGGCCGACGAGCTGCTCGGCTACCGGCGCTTCTTCGAGGTCGACCAGCTCATCGCCGTCCGGGTGGAGCTGCCCGAGGTGTTCGAGGCGACCCACCGGCTGCTGCTCGACCTGCACCACGAGGGCCTCATCGACGCCTTCCGGATCGACCACCCGGACGGGCTCGCCGACCCGCAGGGGTACCTCGAACGGCTGGGCCGGGCGCTGAAGCCGGGCACCCCGATCTGGGTGGAGAAGATCCTCGAGGGCGACGAGCGGCTCCCCGACGCCTGGCCCGTGGCAGGGACCACGGGCTACGACGCCCTGCGGGCGGTGCAGGGCGCCCTCGTGGATCCGTTCGGCAGCGACACCGTCACCGAGACGTGGCTCGCCACCGGTGGCGAACCGTTGCTGTCACGCGTGATCGAGACGTGCAAGCGCCTGGTCACCGACGAGCTGCTGCAGCCGGAGGTCGGGCGACTGCACCGGGCCGCCTCCAGCTGCCTCCCCTCCGTCGAGCCCGGCCGGCTGCGGGAGGCACTCACCGAGCTGTTGGTGGGCTTCGAGGTCTACCGCGCCTACGTCCGTCCGGGAGCGCCCCCGGCGCCCGAGGCGCTGACCCACCTCGAGGACGCCGTGGGCCGAGCCCGCACGGCGCGGCCGGACCTGACCCGGGAGCTGGCCGCCCTGTGCGACCTCGCCGCCGCGCCGGATCCCTCCCAGCCTGCTGCGGTGGACTTCGCCGTGCGTCTGCAGCAGACGTGTGGGCCGGTGATGGCCAAGGGCATCGAGGACACGGCGTTCTACCGCTGGCAGCGCCAGACCGCGCGCAACGAGGTGGGTGGGGACCCGGGGCGCAGCCCTGAGTTCTGCGTCGGCGACCTGCACGCGTGGGCCGGCCGCCAGCAGGAGCGCTGGCCGCTGGGCATGACCACCCTCTCCACCCACGACACGAAACGCTCCGAGGACGTGCGGGCCCGGATCTTCGCCGTCGCCGGGGACCACGTGGCGTGGCAACGCTGCTCGGCGGCCGCAGCGACGGCGGCCGAGCGCGCCGGCGTCGACAAGGAGACGGCGCACCTGATCTGGCAGACCCTCGTCGGCGCCGGATTCCTCGAGGAGCAGCGGTTGCACGACTACCTGCTCAAGGCGATCCGGGAGGCCAAGCAGCACACCGCCTGGGTGGACGGCGACCCGGCCTACGAGCAGCGCGTGCTGGACCTCGCCTCGGCCTGGCTCGCCGCCGGGCCGGTCCACGAGGCCGTGGCCGAGGCGCTGGCCGCCAACACCGAGGAGATCCGCGCGGTCACCCTGGCCGCCAAGCTGCTGCAGCTCACCCTCCCAGGCGTCCCCGACTGCTACCAGGGCTGCGAGCTCGTGGACCTGTCGCTGGTGGACCCGGACAACCGCCGACCGGTCGACTACGCCGACCGTGCCCGCCGATGGGGGCGGCTGGAGCAGGGGCAGGCCCCGCAGGACCTCGCGGACGAGAAGCTGTTGGTCACCACGCGGACCCTCGCCGTGCGCAAGGAGCGACCGGTCTCGTTCGGCGAGCACTCGGCATACACGCCGTTGGTGCCGGGACGCGGCGCCGGACTGGCGCACCTGCGTGGTGACGACGTCGCGTGCGTGGTCACCCGCCTGCCGCACACCCTGCGCCGGCACGGCGGCTGGGCGGAGGAGGTGCTGCCACTGCCCGAGGGGGAGTGGCAGGACAGGCTCAGCGGACGCACGCACCGGGGCGGCGCGCCGCGCTGGGCGGACCTGCTCGAGTCCGCTCCGGTCGCGCTGCTCGTCCGCACGTAGCAGGCTGTCACGCCCCGGCAGCGCGACGATCCACGAAGGGAGCGCAGCACCATGACCGAACCGTCGGTGTGGGCGCCGAACGCGCGCGAGCGGGTCGACCTGGTCGTCGGGGACGAGCGGAGCCCCATGACCTCGGGAGAGCGCGGTTGGTGGCAGGCGACCCGGGACCTCAGCGCCGGAACCGACTACGCGTTCAGCCTCGACGGCGGCCCCGCGCGGCCTGACCCCCGTGCTCGGCGGATGCGCCACGGCGTGCACGGAGCCTCCACCTGGTTCGACCCGCAGCAGCTCGTGTGGGCCGACGACGACTGGGGCGGGGTGGAACTCGCCGGTGGGCTGGTCTACGAGCTGCACGTCGGCACGTTCACGGCGGAGGGCACCCTCGACAGCGCGATCACGCGTCTGGACCACCTGGTCCGGCTCGGGGTCACGCTCGTGGAGCTGATGCCGCTGGCCGCGTTCCCGGGGCAGTGGGGTTGGGGCTACGACGGGGTGGACCTGTATGCCGTGCACGAGGCCTATGGCGGCCCGGAGGCGCTGCACCGCTTCGTGCAGGCCTGTCACGTCAAGGGACTCGGCGTGTGCCTCGACGTCGTCTACAACCACCTCGGCCCCAGCGGCAACTACCTGTCGGACTTCGGGCCCTACTTCACCGACACCTACACCACGCCGTGGGGGGACGCGGTCAACCTCGACGGCCCGGGCAGTGACGAGGTCCGGGCCTTCATCATCGACAACGCGACCCAGTGGCTGCGGGACTTCCACCTCGACGCCCTGCGGCTGGACGCGGTGCATGCGCTGCACGACGACGACCGAGCCCTGCCGCTGCTGGAGGAACTGTCCGCGACCGTCGACCGGTTGGCACAGGAGGTGGGTCGACCACTGTGGCTGATCGCGGAGTCCGACCGCAACGATCCCTGCACCGTGCTCCCCCGTGCCCGCGTCGGTCACCTCGGTGGTGGGGTCGGGGTCCACGCCCAGTGGTGCGACGACGTCCACCACGCGCTGCACGTGGCGCTCACCGGTGAAACTGCTGGCTACTACAGCGATTTCGCTGTGCCCGGAGCGCTCGAGAAGGTGCTGACGACCCCCTTCTTCCACGACGGCACCTGGTCCAGCTTCCGCGGCCGGACGCACGGTCGTCCCGTGGACCGTGCGCGGCAGCCCGGATGGCGTTTCGTGGCATCCCTGCAGACCCACGACCAGGTCGGCAACCGCGCCGCGGGAGAACGGCTTTCGCAGCTCGTCGACGTCGGAACCCTCGCGTGCGGCGCCGCCCTGCTGCTCACCGGTCCCTACACGCCGATGCTGTTCATGGGGGAGGAGTGGGGTGCCAGCACCCCGTGGCAGTTCTTCACCGACCACCAGGAGCCGGAACTGGTCGAGGCGATCCGCAAGGGGCGCCAGTCGGAGTTCGCCTCCCACGGCTGGGCCGGGGCGGTGCCCGACCCCCAGTCACCCGACACGGTGGCCGCGTCCACGCTGGACTGGGACGAGGTCGCCGAGGGCGACCACGCGCGACTGCTGCAGTGGTATGCCGACCTCGCACGTTGCCGCCGCACCCGTGCAGACCTGCGCGACGCGCGCCTGGACCGCATCGTCGTCCACCGTGACCAGACCGCGCAGACGGTGGTCGTCGAACGCGGCGTCCACCGGGTCCTCGTCAACCTCAGCGATCAGCAGCGTCGGCTGGACCCGTGGCTCGGCGGTGATGACGGGAGCGACGGGAGCACCGGGGCGGTCGTCATCGTCGTCTGGGACCAGGAGACGCGTCGGGACGCGACCGGAGCCGTCACCCTGCCGCCTCGGTCGGCGTGCATCCTCGGTCCCCCCGCGGCAGGGTGAGCCTCATGTGGAAGTGCACTCTGCTCGGGCACCGGGTCCGCTTCCACACCGACGGCGCCACCATGTCGTGGGCGTGCGAGCGGTGCGGTGGCCAGTCCGGTTCCAAGACGTATGAATCCCCCGCTGTCGCAACGCACTACGCGCGCGCCTTCGACCACCGGGACAGCGAGGACATCGGCCGCCGAGCTCCCTTCATCGGGATGTTCCCGCTGCGCCTCTGGCGGGTGTTCAGGAACCGGAAGCACTGATCGGGCGTAAGAACCGGTTCAGCGGGTACGGGTCGACGTGCTGTGTTGCGGGGGTGCCGCCCGGCGCGGTCTCGCAGCCCGGCAAGAACGGCCTTGCGAGCGGAGGTGGCCCTGCATGAGCGTGCAGACCGGCACGATCACGACCCAAGTTCCTTCCCGGCTCGATCGGCTCCCCTGGTCGAAGTTCCACTGGCGGGTGGTGGTCGGCCTCGGCAGCGTCTGGATCCTCGACGGCCTCGAGGTGACCATGGTCGGCAACGTCGCCGCCCGGCTCACCGAGAAGGGCAGCGGGATCCAGATCTCCTCCGCCCAGATCGGCACGGCTGCGGCCATCTACATCGTCGGGGCGTGTGTCGGGGCGCTCTTCTTCGGCCAGCTGACCGACCGGTTCGGCCGGAAGAAGCTGTTCATGCTCACCCTGTCGATCTACATCGTCGCCACGGTGCTGACCGCCTTCTCCTTCGCCCCCTGGTACTTCTACCTGATGCGGTTCTTCACCGGTTCCGGCATCGGTGGTGAGTACGCCGCCATCAACTCGGCGATCGACGAGCTGATCCCCGCCCGGGTCCGCGGCCGCGTCGACCTGGCTATCAACGGCTCCTACTGGGCCGGCTCTGCCGCCGGGGCAGCGGTGGCTCTGCTGCTGCTCAACGAGGCGATCCTGCCCAAGGACCTGGGGTGGCGGGTCGCCTTCGCCCTCGGCGCGATCATCGGGTTGTTCGTCCTCCTCGTGCGACGCCATGTCCCCGAGAGCCCCCGGTGGTTGTTCATCCACGGCCGGGAGAACGAGGCCGAACGCATCGTCGGGGGCATCGAGCAGGACGTCGAGGAGGAGACGGGTGAATCCCTGCCCGAGCCGGAGGACAGCCTGACCGTCCGGCAGCGGACGGCGATCCCGTTCCGGGAGATCGCCAAGGTGGCCTTCACCCTGTACCCCAAGCGGGCTGTGCTCGGGCTGGCGCTGTTCGTCGGGCAGGCGTTCATCTACAACGGCGTGACCTTCGACCTCGGCACGCTGCTGGGCACGGCCTACAAGGTCCCCTCGAGCAGGGTGCCGATCTTCTTCATCCTGTTCGCGATCGGCAACCTGCTCGGGCCCCTGCTGCTCGGGCGGCTGTTCGACACCGTGGGGCGCAAACCGATGATCTCCGGCACCTACCTCGCCTCGGCCGTCGCCGCGGTGGTCCTCGCGTGGGTCATGGTGGTGTCCCTCGGGGGAGTCTGGATGTTCCAGGCCATCCTCATGATCACCTTCTTCCTCGCCTCGGCCGGTGCGAGCGCGGCCTACCTCACGGTGAGCGAGATCTTCCCGATGGAGACCCGAGCCTTGGCGATCGCGTTCTTCTACGCGATCGGCACGGCGGTCGGCGGCATCAGCGGCCCGCTGCTGTTCGGTCGCTTCATCGAGTCGGGCAGTGAGGCCAAGATCGCGATCGCCTTCCTCATCGGCGCTGCGGTCATGGCCGTCGGCGGCATCGTGGAGATCTTCTTCGGCGTCAAGGCGGAGGGGGCCAAGTTGGAGGACCTCGCGATGCCGTTGACCGCGGCAGAGGCCGAGGAGCAGCAGGAGACCGGCCAGACCCCCGCCCAGCGGGAGGCCGGCGCCGAGTCCGGTGGCGGGGCCGGGGAGGCCGGCGCGGAGTCGGGCGGTGGTGCCGCGGCAGCGGGGGCAGCCGCCGGCGGCGCCACAGCCAGCGACGAACGCCGCGAGGAGACCGAGGAGGACCGAGCCCGGCGCGAGCGCGACGAGCGGATCGCCGCCCGACAGGAGCGGCAGCGGCGGGAACAGACGACCGGTGCGGCGCGCTACCGTCCCGGGCCCGGTCGCGACATGTTCGCCCCGCGGATGTCGGTGGCGGACACCACCGAGCCGGCCAGCGCACTCGACCACGAGATCGAGTCGATCGCCCGGGCGCTCGCCGAACGAGGAACCCTCAGCGACGAGGGCCTGTCCCGGATCGTCGGCGCGCGGTACTGGGGGCCGGGTCGGTTCCGCAACGCGCTGCGCGAGGCCGTCGTGGAGGGACGGGCCGTGCAGCTGTCGCGCAACCGCTTCGGCCCACCGGAGGACCAGCAAGGAGCGGACGGGCGAGCCACCGGCGAATCCGGTGGGGCCGGTGAGGACACGCGCAGCCGTGAGGCGGAGACCGGTGACCCGGGCAAGCCACTCAACGACCCCCCCGAGGACTGAGCGCACGCTGCCGGACGTGGGAGCATCGGAGCATGCCCGCGAGCACCCCCGGCTTCCCCTCTGAGGGCCGCCACCGCCGCCCGGCGTTGTTCAGCCCCGAGACGATGGACCACCAGGCCGGTGCCCTCGACCCCGCCGAGGTGGCCGAGGCGGCCCACCAGACCGCGGCCGTCATCGTCGGCACCGGCCGCGCCGCCCGCGACCCCGAGGTGACCGCACGACTGGTCGCGTTGGTGGAGGAGCTCGGGCTCGACACGCTCGCCGAGCTGTGGGCCGACCGGCCGGGACGCAGCCTGCCGGGCGCCCTGTGGCGGCTCTACGCCCTGCGCGAGTGGGTGCGTCGTGACCCCCGGGAAGCCAGCTCGGACTACGCGGCCGGCATCCGCTTCGCCGACGTGCCGCACGTCGTCGCCGGCGTCGCGGAGCCGCCCGGCCCCGACGAGCTGCGCGACCTCACCGACGCCATCCTCACCGGTGTCTTCGAGGGCGACCTCGCCATCGCCCTCGAACGCGCCGGTGCGTTCTGCCGCGTGGTCTCGGCCGGCCGTGCCGCGCTCGCCGACGAACGGGACGTCGACGACCCGGCGGACGCCACCCGGCGCACGCGCCGCGCCGCCGCCCTCCTGACCACCGGGGAGGACCTGGAGCGGTGCGCACGCCTCTGGCGCGCCGGCAACCTCAGCTGAGCACCCGGCATACCGACGACACCGGAAACCGGTCTGTGGATCAGGGAACATGCGGACGGGACGGGGAGTTAGAGTTCTCGTGCGCCGGGCCGCGGCAGCCCCGGGTCCCAAAATTCGCCGCTACGAGCGGCCGTGCGCCGTGAGGCGCTCCCGGCCCGGCGCAACACTCATCCCTCGGCTCTGACGACAGTGCCTCGAGGGCGAGGACAGCCGCCGTTCCGTACCGCGGCACCCATCCACAACGGTTACATTGACGCCATGACATCCGAGGGCACGGCGGGCGACCCGCTCACCGACGCCGCCCTGCAGTCCGAGATCGAGCTCGTGGGGGATCTCGTCGCGGCGGCGAGCGAGAGCAAGGGTCCCTTGGGGGAACGTGAGATCGACCGTCTCCTCGGCGTGCCACCGGAGGAGGACGAGCCCACCGGTGGTGAGCCCAGTCACTCCCACCCCGGGCAGGACCCGTCGTGAGGTGGGCCGCACAGCCAGCGACACGCCATACCACCTGCACTGATGCTGTGCTGGTGGGCCGCGACGACCGGAAGGGGGCCTGAGCACCCCGTGACGCCCCGGGGCGCCGGGTTGTGAGGCGCTCCTGACATGGCTTTAGCATCTTCTACGGCCACCTTCCCGATGACCGGAGACTTTCCGTGGGTTTTCGCCTCACTCCGCAGGACAACAGCTTCTACGAGATGTTCGCCGAGCAGGCCAGCCACCTGGTGGACGGCTCGCGCGAGCTGACGACCCTGCTCGGCGTCGAGATCGACGAGCGGGAGGCGTGCGCCAAGCGCATGCGGGACCACGAGCACGCG
>NZ_DASSTI010000139.1:0-8100 GCF_035708005.1 Segeticoccus sp.
CTACGTCACGAGTGCCACGCCGGCTCGGACCTCGGCCAGTTCCCTCAGGTGGCGTCGCGTGGGCTCATCCGTCGAGTAGATGGCCACGCCGCGCATCCCTCGTGTGAGCAGCACCTTGTAGACGTTGCGAACCAGGCGGTCGAAGTCCTCGTCGCTGACCCGCTTGGCGTTGCGGAAGTCCGGGTCCCGGTTCGCCCGGCGCACGGAGACCCAGCGTCCGTCGCGCCAGACGAGATCCGACCCGATGATGACGCCGGCGTAGTCGTACTCGAAGCCCTGCGCGGTGTAGACGCAGCCGACCTGGGCGAAGCCGGCCGGGTCCGTGGCCCACAACGCGGCGGCCGGTGCCCCACCGATCGACCGGTCACCCTTGAGATTCCACGGCCGTCGCCAGTCACCGATCTGCACGTCCGGCACCAAGCTGCCGTCGGGACGGGGGTCGCTCCAGGGCCAACAGTAGCCGGCAGCCATCCGCGCACCGTAGCCCTCCCGGTGCCTGGCCTCCAGATAGGCCTCCATGGCCCCAGGGGAGTCGACCACGTGCACCTCGAAGTGGGGGTCACCGACCCACGGGGTGGGGCCGCCCGGTTCCAGCCCGAGGAGCGACGTGACCCACCGGACATACTCCTCGGAGCCGCCACAGCGGAACTGGTCGTTCAGGTCGATCTTGCAGACCTCCATCCCCCGCGCGGCCGCGTGGGCCTCGATGTCCTGGACCGTGCCCTGCTCACCCGGTCGGACCACCTGGTACTCGTCCAGGAGGAAGACCGGCACCCGCGCGGCGTCGAGCAGCTCCTCGACCTGCGGTCGCCCCGTCCGGAACTCCGCCTTCGTCCACCGGTTCGCCGAGGTCTCGCGGATGCGATGGGCCTCGTCGAGGATGAGGGCGTCGAGCTCGTTGGCCTCGACTGCCATGAACGAGTTGAAGTACTGGAACAGCTTCTGCACCCGGCGCGCCCGTCTCCCGGCCACTTTGCGGAGCGTCTGCGTGAAGGAGCGGGAACCGGTCGCGTGCATCACGCTCCGCCCCTGCCGGGACAGCTCCCCCAACAGCGAGAGCGCGATGACACTCTTGCCGCTCCCGGGACCACCGGAGACGATGACCGCGGTCTTGGTGTTGGCCCGCCGCGCCCGTTCGACGGCATGGAGGACGTAGTGGTACGCGTCGCGCTGTTCGTCCAGCAGCGTGAACAGCTCCCGCTGCTGGACCTCCTCCGCGGCCACGGCGAGGAGCTGCTTCGACGATGCGATGCGGCTGGCGAGGAGGTGGTCGGCATACCGGGCGCCACTCTCCCCCGGCGCGAAGCGGGTCCGGAGGTACTGCTGGAACTCCCCCCGGCGCTGCCCGGTGAAGACACGGCTCGTGGGAGTCGACGGAAGGGCGAACAGGTCCTGGACACCGGCATCCGTGGCGTTGTGCAGGTAGGCGACGCCGGCCAGCGAGGTCGGGACGTCGGCCAGCACGGCAGTGAAGTCGAGGAGGTAGTCGCAGTAGTCCTGCACCTGCAGCGCGGGGTGGGTGACCGGCCGCCAGCCGTACTGCTCGAGACGCACGAGCGCGTCGCTGTCCTCGAACTGCTCGGCATGCGACCACTGCTTGAGCTCCACCACGAGGTATGACGGGCCGCCGGCAGGATGCTGCCCCACCAGGACGACGTCGGCGCGCTTGCTGGTGAGCGGAAGCTGGTACTCCACCAGCATCTCCACGTCGTCCAGACCGGCCGCCAGCAGATCGGCGCGAAGCGCCGGGATGCTGCGCTGCCAGGACAACTTCTCGGCAGCGGAAGGACGTCGACCGGTGCGGATCTGCAGCTCCTCGGACAGGAGATCGGCGAGGTGCTGCTCGACAGCCGAGAACCCCCGGACCGATTGCCGGTACAACGTCACAGGTCAGCACCCCAGGCAGCACGAATCTCCTCGTGCGGGTGGGGGCATGTCCTGGAGCGGAAGCCCGTCGGGCCGCGATTACGGTGCCGACTGTATCTGCCGCGTCAGCCGGTTGCCCGACCACCTCAACCGGCAGGCAGACCGGTATGCCGTGCGGACGGCTCCGAGGATCCTTCCGGAAGTCGTCGCGGCAGGATCATGACGTGCACGGGGTCCTCGGTGTCGGGCAGCCACTCGGGGCGGAACCGTCCGATCTCCACCCAGCCCCGGCTGAGGTACAGGTTGACCGGCTCGAGGTGACCGGCCACGACGTCGAGGCACGGCGCTCCCCCGTCGAGCAGCGCCTGCCCGGTCGCCCGGGCGAGCAACGCCGAACCGATGCCGCGACGCGGGAGGCGGCGGTCGGCATACAGCACGCTGATGCAGCGCAACCGGTCGACGGGCACGCCGTGCGCGCCCGCCCACAGGTGCCCCAGCTCGTCGCCGGCCACGGACTGCAGAGCCACGTGGCCGACGACCGCGCCGTCCCACTCGGCGACCCACGCCTCGAGCTCGGTGGGCCGCTGCAGAAAGCGCTCCGGTGACCGACGCGGGGGCCAGTGGAACGGATACTGCGTCTGCGCCTGCTGCCGAGCGAGGATGTCCAGCAGCTCGGGGATGTCGTCCTCCCGGCGGGGACGGGTGAGCACGGGCACGGCGGCGAGTCTAGGGCCGAGCAGGTTGCCGCGATGCTGCCCCCACAGCACCTAGACTCGCGGGCGAGGACGTGAGGGCGATGCGGTGCAGGCGCGTAGCGACGCTGGTGGCCACGGCTGCCCTGCTGGCGGCGTGCTCGAGCGCGGGACCAGGCTCCCGGACCGCCTCCACCTCGGCGTCTCCGCCGCACGTCTCCGCAAGCACGGGGGTCTCCGGCACCCCGTCCACCTCGGGCACCGCGTCCGTGCCCGCGCCCACCACCGCTGCGGGCGGTGACTGGACCACCTACCACCATGATGCGGCGCGCAGCGGCCTCGCGCCGGACGCGGCGCCTGCGGCTGGCCTGTCGGTGGCGTGGCGCGCCCATCTCGACGGCGCGGTCTACGGCGAGCCCCTCGTCCTCGGCGACCGCGTCCTCGTGGCCACCGAGAACGACTCCATCTACAGCCTCGACCGGCGCACCGGCCACACCGAGTGGCGCACGCACGTGGGCACGCCCGTGCCGCTGTCGGCGTTGCCCTGCGGCAACATCGATCCTCTCGGCATCACCGGGACGCCGGTGATCGACCGGGCGACGCGCCGCCTGTTCGCCGTGGCCGAGACCACGGGCTACCGCCACGTCCTCGTGGGCGTCGACGTCGACAGCGGCCGCGTCCTGCAGCGTCGCGACCTGCCCACCCCGGGCGGGCAGCCGCGATTCCAGCAGCAGCGGCCGGCGCTGACCCTGGCCCACGGCCGGGTGTACACCGCCTTCGGCGGACTGTTCGGCGACTGTGGCCACTACCTCGGGTCGGTGGTCGGGGCGCCCGTCACCGGCCGGGGGCCACTGGTGACCTACCGGGTGCCGGCCAGCAACAACGCGGCGATCTGGGCCACCGGCGGGCCGGTGCTCACCCCGGACGGCGACCTGCTCGTGTCCGTCGGCAACGGCGCGGCCACCTCCCGGTCAGCGGGGTATGACGGCAGCGACTCGGTGCTCAAGCTCACCCCCCAGCTCCGGCGGGAAGGCTTCTTTGCGCCGAGCACGTGGCCGCTGGACAACGCGGCGGACCTCGACCTCGGTTCGCTGACGCCGGCACTCACCGGAAACGGGCGGGTGCTGATCGCCGGGAAGCGCGGCACGGCATACCTGTTGTCCCTGCAGCACCTGGGTGGGGTGGGCGGGGAACTCACCTCGGCACCGCTGTGCCGCGGCTTCGGGACGCCGGCGCACCACGGCGACGTCGTGTACCTGCCCTGCGTGGACGGCGGGCTCGCCGCCGTCGACGTCTCCGGTGACCGCATCAACGTGCTGTGGCGCGGCCCGTCCGACGGCAACGGCAGTCCGGTCATCGGCGCCGGCACCGTCTGGGTGGCCGGCTGGGACAGCGGCACGCTCTATGCGCTCGACGAGCGGACCGGCGCGGTGCAGCACCAGATCACGGTTGCCGACGCGTTGCCGCACTTCGTCTCGCCCAGCCTGTCCGGCAACCTCGTGCTGCTCGGGACGACCGACGGTGTGGTGGCGGTGACCAGCTCCGGCCAGCACACCGTCGACCGCTGAGCTCGGACGCCGGGGTCAGTGCGGCTCGTGCCGCGTCAGTGCGCTTCGGCGCCGACCTCCTCCGCCTCGACCTCGGCCGCCGCCACCGACTCATCGATGTGCTCCTGCACGCGGTCCGCGCTGAGGCGGGACCACTGCGCGAGGGCGTAGATCAGGACCGAGAAGACGAACAGGACCGGGATCGACCAGCCGAAGGTGAGCCAGCCTCGTCCGCCACCGTAGTCGCCGACGTAGGACACGATGGTGAGGCCGGCGAGCCACGGGAGGTACCACACGGCGCCGGAACCCAATTCCATGCGCGGGGTGTCCTTGCGCAGCTGGAAGAAGCCGAGCAGGACCAGGCCCAGCAGCACCGCCACCATCAGCTTCCACACCGTCGTCCAGCCGGACCAGATCACGATGAGGTTGGAGGAGAAGAACGCCAGCACCGGGATGACGTGGCCGCCAGGGACGCGGAACGGCCGGTGCTGGTCCGGGATCTGCTTGCGCATCGCGGAGAGCACCAGCGGGCCGGAAGCAAAGGACATGACCGTCGCCGAGGTGATGAACCCGACGAGCTGCTGCCAGCTGGGGAACGGCAGGAACACGATCAACCCGACGATGAACGCCACGAACAGGCTGACCATCGGCACACCGCGGTTCGTGGTCTTGGCCAGGGATCGGGGAGCGTTGCCGTTCTTGCCCATGGCGTAAGAGATGCGGGCCGTGGTCGTGGTGTAGATGAAGCCAGTGTCACCCGGCGAGGCGATCGCGTCGATGTAGAGGAGCACGGCCAACCAGCCCAGTCCCAGCAGGGAGGCAAGCGCGGCCAGCGGACCGAAGTCGTTCTTGAAGGTGAGGTCCGCCCAGGACCCGCTCTTGGCGAGGATGCTCGGGTCCAGGCCACCGATGAACGCGACCTGCAGCGCCACGTAGATGACGCCGGTGATCAGCACCGAGCCGACCACGGCGAGGGGGACGTTGCGCTTCGGGTTGTCGGTCTCCCCCGCGAGTTCGATCCCTTGGCGGAAGCCGAGGTAGGAGAAGACGATCCCGGAGGTCGCGATCGCAGTGAAGACGCCGTGCCAGCCCTCGGGCTTGAACCCCATCGAGGTGAAGTTGGACCCGTGGAACGCCGCGGCGAAGAACGCCACGATGACCAGGACGATGATGAACAGCTTCCACCACACCAGGACGTTGTTCACCCGAGCGAACCACTTGACCCCGAAGTAGTTGATGACCACGAAGACCGCCATGAGCGCCACCGCAGTGCCGTAGCCGAGACCGGTCAGCGTGTGCACGATCTCACCGCCGACCGTGTGCTGGCGGGTGAAGGGCGCGTACTTGGTCGCGTACTGCAGCACCGCCTCCACCTCGATGGGGGCGGTGGTGACGACGGCCACCCACGTGATCCAGCCGGTGAGGTAGCTGGCGAACGAGCCGTAGGACATGTGCGGGAACCGCACCACGCCGCCGGACAGCGGGAACATGGTGCCCAGCTCGGCATACACGAGCGCAATCAGCAGGATCATGATCGCGCCGATGGGCCACGAGATGATCGCCGCCGGTCCGGCCTGCCGGGCCGCGTTGAGCGCGCCGAACAGCCAGCCGGAGCCGATGATCGAGCCGACGCTCGCGAAGAGCAGTCCGGTGCGGCCGACGTGTCTGCGCAGATTGCGCGAATCAGATGAGCCATTCGGGCCGTTCGGTCCCGATGAAGCCTGCCGTGTCGAAGTGGCCATGAGGGCTCCCTCCAAGGGTGGGGACGTTCTGCAACCTACTCCCGGCCCCCCGTGGTCGCCGGATCAGCAGCGTCACACGCGTGTCGACCATGGGCCACGACCAGGTGCGGGCAGGCAGTGACGTTTGCCCCACGTTCTCCGGGGTAGGCGACCACGGGACGGCTCCACGCCGACGGGTGGAGGACACTACCAAACTGCGGCGCGGGACCGAATGGAGGTTGCCATGTCGTCGAATACGCCGCCGGCCCCTCGCCCGGACGACCCTCACCCGACGGACTCCGGCTCCCGCCCGCGCATCCGTGCGGTGAACCGGGTGTGGTACGTGCTGCTGCTGCTGCCGTTCGCCGCGACGCTCGTGCCGCCCTTCTACGCTCGGCTCCAGCCGTCGGTCGGCGGCTGGCCGTTCTTCTACTGGTGGCAATTTGCGTGGATCATCATCACCGCTGCGCTGCTGGCCCTCGTCTACCACCTCACCACCGAGCACGTGCCGCGGAGGGAGGGCCCGGAGCCGGTGGACGCCGTTGCCGGTGATCCGCCCCAGAGTGGCGGGCGACGCGGCAGGCACCGGCGCCCGCGCGGTCTGGGCCGCGGAGCGACCGGCGACGGGGAGGACGAGATCTGATGCCCAGCTCGATCCAGCCGATCCAGCTCGGTGTCTTCGCGGTCATCTTCGTCGGCGTCGCCCTCGTCGGTGTGTTCGCACTGCACTGGCGCAAGGCGGAGTCGCTCAACAACCTCGACGAGTGGGGCCTCGGCGGCCGCAACTTCGGCGGCATCATCACGTGGTTCCTGCTCGGTGGCGACCTCTACACCGCCTACACGTTCATCGCCGTGCCCGCCCTGGTCTACGGAGTCGGCCAACTCGGCTTCTTCACCGTGCCCTACACGATCGTGCTCTACCCGTTCGCGTTCGTCGTGATGCCGCGGCTGTGGTCCGCGGCCCACCGGCACGGCTACGTCACCCCCGCCGACTTCGTCCGCGGTCGCTACGGGTCCAACCTGCTCGCACTCGTCATCGCCGTCACCGGAATCATCTCGGTCATCCCCTACGTCGCCTTGCAGCTCTACGGCATCCGCGTGGTCTTCACGGCCATGGGACTGGCTTCCACCTCCTTCGGCACCGCCCTCCCGCTGGGTCTCGCCTTCGCCATCCTGGCCATCTACACCTTCAACTCGGGACTGCGCGCGCCGGCGCTGACCGCGTTCCTCAAGGACGGGCTGATCTACGCGGTCGTCATCGTCGCCGTCATCTACATCCCGTTGCGGATCGGCGGCTACGCCCCGGTGTTCAACGCTGCCTCCAGGGCGATGGCCAGCAAGCCGGCCTCGGCCAAGGCAGCCTTCATCACGCCGCCTGCGGCCTACAGTCCCTATGCGACGCTGGCCTTCGGCTCGGCGCTGGCGCTGTTCATGTATCCGCACAACGTCACTGGCGTGCTCGCCGCGAAGACCCGGAACACGGTGCGGCGCAACATGGCTGCGCTGCCGGCGTACACGTTGTTGCTCGGGTTCATCGCACTGCTCGGCTACATGGCCTACGCGGTCGGCATCCACGTGAGCAACAACAACCTCGCCCTCCCCCGGCTGTTCCAAGTGATGTTCCCCGACTGGTTCGTCGGAATCGCCTTCGCCGCCATCGGGATCGGTGCGCTGGTCCCCGCCGCCATCATGGCCATCGCCGCGGCGAACCTGTTCTCCCGCAACATCTGGCTCGCCTACGTCAACCGCGACTCGTCCGCCCGGGTGCAGACCTGGCTGGCCAAGATCGTGTCGGTCTGCATCGCCGCGCTGGCACTGGTGTTCATCCTGTCGATCAAGACGACCTTCATCCTCAACTTCCAGCTGCTCGGCGGGGTCTGGATCCTGCAGACCTTCCCCGCGATCGTCTTCGGGCTCTACACCCGCTGGTTCCACCGTTGGTCGCTGGTGCTCGCCTGGGCCGCCGGGATCGGCACCGGCACCGCCATGGCTGCGTCGAACGCGTTCGCGAGCTCGGTCTATGCCGTGCACCTCGGCCCGTTGCAGTTCTCCGCGTATGCCGGGCTGATCGCCCTGGCCGTGAACATCCTCGTGCTGCTCGTGCTCGACCCGCTCGTCAAGCTGGCCCACCTCCCCGCAGGGGTGGACGAGACCCGCGCCGACGACTACGAAGCGGATCGATCGCCAGCCGAGTCCGCCGCTCCACGTCCTGCAGCAGCCGGGCCGGAGGCCGCATAGTGAGGCCATGACGGACCTCAACGACTTCACCAACCT
>NZ_DASSTI010000140.1:0-7659 GCF_035708005.1 Segeticoccus sp.
CCCCGGACGGCTCTCGCCGTTCACTCCACTGACCCCTCACAGGAGGCGTTCGCCGGCGGACGGGGCAAACCTGGAGCACGACGGATGACCTTCCCGTGCGGGGCGTCGTCCGTGCCGGCCGCGCAGCCGACCGGCGGACCGGCGGGCCCGCACCGCACCGGCTCCGCCACGTCCGCCGCGAAGCGCCGCGGCCGCAGGTCACCGCCCCGGACGAGGAAAGGTGCGATGGACGCCATCGAATTGCTGAAGCACGACCACCGCATGGTGGAGCAACTGTTCCGCGACTACCACGCCGCGGCCTCCCGGACCCAGCGGCGCGGAGTGGTCGAGCTGATGGTCCGCGAGCTGTCCAGACATGCGGCGCTCGAGGAAATGATGCTCTACCCCCTGGCCAAGAAGGTGCTTCCCGACGGCGCGCAGAAGATCGACGAGCACCTGAGCGAGCACATGGCCGTCAAGAAGCTGCTGCTCGCCCTCGACAAGCTGCCCGCCGGAGACGAGCGCGAGGCCGACCTCATGGCCCAGCTCAAGCGGGAGATCGACGAGCACATCCGCGAGGAGGAGGGCGAGACGATGCCCGAACTCCGCGCCCGCGTCCCCCAGGAGAAGCTGGACGAACTCGGCCGGCTCCTCGGCCGGGCCAAGCAGACCGCCCCCACCCGGCCCCACCCGAACGCCCCCGACCAGCCCCCCGCGCTCACCGTGCTCGGGCCGGTGGCCGCCGCCTACGACCGACTCCGCGACCGTCTCCAGGGGAGGCCGAGCACATGACCATCGCCAGCGGTACCACCGAAGTCAGCCGGGAGCCCGAAGGCGCCCACGAGCGGGCCGGCTTCGACGAGATCCACATCCTCTGGATCTCCGAGGGCATGAGCTGCGACGGCGACACCGTCTCCATGACCGCGTCGGGCCAGCCGGCGATCGAGGACATCGTGCTCGGCCTGATCCCCGGGCTGCCGAAGGTGCACCTCTACAACAAGGTGCTCTCGCCGAGCCTGGGAGGCGAGGACTTCCTCGCCCCCTTCCGGGCCGCGGCCGCCGGGGAACTCTCCCCGTTCATCCTCGTCATCGAGGGCTCGGTCCCCAACCAGAACATCATCGAGGGCGACGGCTTCTGGACCTCCTTCGGCAACGACTTGGAGACGGGCGAACCGCTCACCATCAACTGGTGGATCGACCAGCTCGCCCCCAGGGCGTGGGCGGTCGTCGCGGCCGGCACCTGCGCCACGTACGGCGGCATCCACGCGATGGCCGGCAACCCCACCGGCTCCATGGGCCTCGCCGACTACCTCGGCTGGGACTTCAGGTCGCAGGGCGCCCTGCCCATCGTCAACGTCCCCGGCTGCCCCATCCAGCCGGAGAACTTCATGGAGACCCTGACCTGGATGCTCTACCACGCCGCGGGCTCCGCGCCGCCCCCGCCGCTGGACCACATGCTGCGCCCGCAGTGGCTGTTCGGCAAGACGGTCCACGAGGGCTGCGACCGCGCCGCGTACTACGAGCAGGGCGACTTCGCCAAGGACTACAACTCCCCCAAGTGCCAGGTGAAGGTCGGCTGCTGGGGCCCCGTCGTCAACTGCAACGTGCCCAAGCGCGGGTGGATGGGCGGGATCGGCGGTTGCCCCAACGTGGGCGGGATCTGCATCGCCTGCACGATGCCCGGTTTCCCCGACAAGTTCATGCCGTTCATGGACATGCCGCCCGGCGGCAGCCTGTCCTCGATGATGGTCAAGCCCTACGGGGCCTTCATCCGCCGCATGCGCGGCATCACCAACAGCAACGCCAACCGTGAGCCGAAGTGGCGGCACAACCGTGACGCCCTGACCACCGGTTACGACCCCCGCTACCGCCCGTAGGCGACCCCGACGACGACATCCGCGGGTGTCAGCAAAGGAGCAGTCATGACCCTCACCGACCAGAGCCGCACGGGCCAGGCGCAGCCGGGTCAGCTCGTCGAGATGGCGTGGGACCCGATCACCCGCATCATCGGGAACCTCGGCATCTACACCAAGATCGACTTCGGCAACCGCACGGTGGCCGAGTGCCACAGCACGTCCTCACTGTTCCGCGGCTACTCGGTCTTCATGAAGGGCAAGGACCCCCGGGACGCCGGGTTCATCACGAGCCGTATCTGCGGGATCTGCGGTGACAACCACACCACCTGCTCGGTCTACGCCCAGCAGATGGCCTACGGCATCAAGCCCCCGAAGATGGCCGAGCTCATCGTCAACCTCGGTGAGGCTGCCGAGTACATGTTCGACCACACGATCTTCCAGGACAACCTCGTCTTCGTGGACTTCTGCGAGGCGATGGTCAAGGAGACCAACCCCAGCCTGCTGGCCCGCGCAGAGAACACGCAGGCACCCCACGCCGACCTCCACGGCTACCGGACGATCGCCGACATCATGCGCGCCTTCAACCCGTTCGAGGGTGAGGTCTACAAGCTGGCGCTGCACATGAGCCGGGTCACCCGCGAGATGTTCTGCCTGATGGAGGGCCGGCACGTCCACCCGTCGACCATCTACCCCGGCGGCGTCGGCACGATGCCCCAGCCGACCTTGTTCACCGACTACCTCAGCCGGCTGCTCAGCATCCTGGACTTCGTCAAGCAGTCAGTCGCCATGAACGACGACGTCTTCGACTTCTTCTACGAGGCACTGCCCGGCTACGAGGAGGTCGGCCGGCGACGCGTGCTGCTCGGCTGCTGGGGCGCCTGGCAGGACCCGGACGTGTGCGACTACCGCTACGCGTCGATGAACGAGTGGGGCAAGGCGATGTACGTCACGCCCGGCATCGTCGTGGACGGGCAGCTGGTCACCACCAACCTCATCGACATCAACCTCGGGCTGCGGATCCTGCTCGGTAGCTCCTTCTACGAGGACTGGGTGGACGAGGAACCGTTCGTGACCCACGACCCGCTCGGCAACCCCATCGACATGCGGCACCCCTGGAACCAGACCACCCTGCCGCAGCCGCAGAAGCGCGACTTCAACGACAAGTACAGCTGGGTGATGAGCCCGCGGTGGTTCGACCAGCGCACCGGCGACCACCTCGCCCTGGATACCGGCGGCGGGGCCTTCGCGCGGCTGTACACCACCGCCCTGGCCGGCCTCGTCGACACGCCCTATGTGAAGTCGACCGGGTCCAGCGTGCAGATCTCCCTGCCCCGCAGCGACAAGTTGCCCGAACTCACCCTCGAGTGGCGGATCCCGCAGTGGTCCAACGCGATCGAGCGCGACCGGGCCCGTGTCTACTTCATCGCCTATGCGGCCGCCATGTCGCTCTACTTCCTCGAGCAGGCGATGGAACGGACCCGCGCGGGGGACACGAAGGTGTTCCAGGACTTCGACGTGCCGGACGAGGCGATCGGCTGCGGCTTCCACGAAGCGGTCCGCGGCGTCCTGTCGCACCACTTGGTCATCCGCGACGGCAAGATCGCCAACTACCACCCCTATCCCCCGACGCCGTGGAACGGCAGCCCGCGGGACTCCTACGGGACACCCGGCCCCTACGAGGACGCCGTCCAGGACATGCCGATCTTCGAGGAGAACGGCCCCGACGACTTCAAGGGCGTCGACATCATGCGCGCCGTGCGCAGCTTCGACCCGTGTCTGCCGTGCGGCGTGCACATGTACCTCGGTGGCGGCCGCACCCTGAAGAAGCTGCACTCGCCGATGTTCGGGGCCACCCATGGCTGACCCGCCAGGACCGGGAGCGGTTCGCCTCGGCGACGACGACGTGCGCGAGCGGCTCGTGCGCCTGGACCAGCTGCTGGAGCAGGTCGAGCAGACGCCCGGACCGGCGACGAGCCAGGCACTCGAGGCGATCGAGCTGCTCGCGCAGGTCTACGGCGAGGCGCTCGGGCGGGTGGTGACCCGGGTACGGGAGGCGCCGGACGGCGTGGGTTGGATGCTGCAGGACGAGCTGTTGTCGCACCTGCTCGTGCTGCACGGGCTGCATCCGGACGCCGTGGAGGACCGGGTGGAGCAGGCCCTGGACGAGGTGCGCCCCTACCTTCGCTCCCACGGCGGCGAGGTGACCCTGGAGGAGGTCGTCCACGGCGTTGCCAGGGTGAGCCTGTCCGGCAGCTGCAACGGGTGCGCGTCGTCGACGGCAACCCTGGAGCAGGCCGTCACCGAGTCGGTCCTGGCCGCGGCGCCGGAGCTCTCCGGGGTCGAGGCGGTCTCCTCCGCGGTGGCCGGCTCCCCGCACGGCCCCGCGGGTCCCACCCTCATTCCGGTGGAGGCGCTGCTGCGGCACCCGGTGACCACGGGAGGTCGCCCGTGACGTCCGGCGCGCTGGAACGTGCGGTGCGGCGCGCAGCCGAGCGGGGACGCGCGGCGGCCGAGCACTGCGAGCTCTGCGGACTCGACATCCCCGAGGAGCACCGGCACCTGTTGGACACCACCCGCGCCGAGGTGATGTGCACCTGCCGTGCGTGCGCATTGCTCTTCGACCGTGACGTCGCCAGTCTGGGGCACTTCCGGCTGGTCCCCGAGCGCCGGGCCCGGCTGAGCGGCGTGTCCCCCCAGGACCTGGGCGTCCCTGTGGGGCTCGCGTTCTTCGTCGCGCAAGACAGCCGCCACGCCACGGTCATCGCGCACTATCCGAGCCCGATGGGCGCGACCCGCTGGGAGGTTGCGCCCGAGGCCTGGAGCCGAGCGGTCAGCGGATGCCCCCAACTCGCCGACATGGCACCGGAGGTCGAGGCCCTCCTCGTGAACACTGCGCGCGGCGCAGAGCACCGGTGGCTGGTGCCCATCGACGAGTGCTACCGGCTGGTCGCGGTCGTCAAGAACTATTGGCGCGGCCTGTCCGGCGGTGGTCGCGTGTGGACCGAGATCGACGCCTACTTCGACGGGCTCGCCCGTCGTGCCCACGGCCGGCACGGCCCGGCCGCGTGATCGAGACGGAGGAACCATGAACGCCATCCGGGTCGGCAAGCCCGACGTCAGTCCCGACCTGCCCTCGCACACCAAGGGCGTGCGCCAAGGCAACGCGACGGGCAACCTGAAGAAGCAACCCGGCCACCACGAGGACGGCACGGCCGACGCCCGTCGCTCCACGGGAGTCAGTCCCAAGAAGCACGACGCCATCCTGCCGATCATGCCCAACCTCCCCCCGGGATGAGCCGACTGCCGGGTGCAGGTCGGAGAGGAGGTGAACGGACGTGTGGCCACGAGTAGTTGCCGCCCTCGCCGTCGCGGGAGCGGCCGTGCTCTTCTGGCGCGAGCTGCCCGCTCTGCGCCGGTACCTCAAGACCGAACGGATGTGACGTGACGATGTGCTTGGCCATCCCTGCTGAGGTCGTCGAACGGCCGACGAGCAACGCCGACCGTAACGCCGTCGTGGACATGCTCGGCGTCCGCCAACAGGTGGACACCAGCCTGCTGGACGGGCCGCCGCAGCCCGGCGAGTGGGTGCTGGTCCACGTCGGTTTCGCGATGACCCGTGTCGACGAGGCCGAGGCACGAGAGACCTTGGCGATGCTGGGCGAACTGCAACAGCTGGACCTGAAGGAGCTGGCATGACCGGCGTCGAACCGAACGCGCCTGCAGGCCGTTCCGCACGGCGGCGACCGGTCTCCGGCCCGGTGTTGTTCGTCCGCTACGCCTTCCCACCCAACAGCCACGGCTACTGTGGCCCCGGCGACAACACCGGCTTCTACGAGTACGGGCTCAGCGGGACCGTCGACCGTGGCTTCCACGACATGGCCAAGGCGTTCGCCGGGGCATGGCCCTACCTGCAGCTGATCGCCGGCGCCACCGGTGTCCCCGACCCGCTCGACCGCCGCGTGGTCGAGGCATACTGGGTGGGGAACGGCCTGCTCGACCAGATCGCCACCTCCGAGATGGGGGGCTCGATGGAGGACCGCTTCCGCCACCGCGCGGGTCCGCGCTTCCACTTCCTCGCCGACAGCGTGGCCGCGGGTGGCGTGCCGCACCACAGCTACCACGTGTTCTGCGTCTACCCGTGGGTCGGTCTGCTCGGGGACGACCGACGTGCCGAGCAGGCGCTGACGGTCCTGGACCGTTGCCGCATCCGGTGGGGCCGGGTGACGGCGGTGCAGGGCGACCAGGTGGTTGTCGACTCCCGGCCGCTGACCTACGACGGCGGGCGCCTCGAGCTCGGTGAACCGGTCGCCGAGACCGCCGTCCGTGGCGTGGACGGGGTGACCATGCTGGAGGACCTCGCCCCCGGCGACTGGGTGTCGCTGCACTGGGAATGGATCTGTGACCGACTCGACGACCGTCAACTGCAGAGCCTGCGCCGCTACACCGTCCGACAGCTCGCGCTCGTCAACGACGGCGTCGAGCTCTCCGGTCCCCGGGCCGTCCTCGGCTGACCTCCCGCGCCGGGCGCCGCCGGCTCACACGGCCTTGGCGACGACCTTCAGGTCGGCGACGAACGCGGCATACGCGTCGTGGCGCCGTTCGCGCGCCCGCAGGATCGACGACGGGTGCACCGTGGGGATGAAGCGCCGCTCCCCCAGCGTCGTCTCCCGGGTGAGCACCTGCCCGCGCTGCTGGGTCACCTTGATGCCGGGACCGAGCACCTGCCGGGCGGCGCTCGCCCCGAGCAGCACGGTCAGGTCCGGGTCGACATACCGCAGCTCGGCCTCCAGCCACGGCCGGCAGGCGACCATCTGGGCCAGGTCCGGCTTCCGGTGGATCCGCCGCTTGCCGCGCTGGACGAAGCTGAAGTGCTTGATGGCGTTGGTCAGGTAGACCTCCTCCATCGCGATCCCGGCCTCCTCGATCGCGCGGCGCAGCAGTTTGCCGGCGGGGCCGACGAACGGTTCCCCCGCGAGGTCCTCCGCGTCGCCCGGCTCCTCCCCGACCATGACGATCCGGGCGTGCGCGCTGCCACTGGAGAACACCACCTGGGTCGCCGGCTCCCACAGCTCACAGCCGCGGCACCCGGGTGCCGCCCGGCGCAGCGCGGCGATGCCGCCGCTCTCCGGGACCCACTGCTCGGCGCCCGGGCGTTCGAGTTCCTCCGCCATGGCGCCCAGCCTCGCACCCGTGCCGCCCCCCGACATCTTGGGACGGCTACGCTGGGCGATCGCACGGACGACGACGTGTTGCCGCCGTCCCGCACCCGGGGCAGTAGCTCAGTCGGTCAGAGCAGCGGACTCATAATCCGTCGGTCGCCGGTTCAAGCCCGGCCTGCCCCACCGCACGTTTGCGCAGGTCAGGGCCGTTTTCGGCTCTGACCGCGGTGCTCGGAAACGCGGTCACAGAGCCCTCAGTCCGCACAGAGTCCGCAAGAGCGCCAGCGAGGGCGTCCATCCGGTCCGCGACCGCATCGAGCCCGTCCTCGAACAGCCCGGCGTAGACGTCCAGCGTCATCGCGGCCGAGCTGTGGCCGAGCATGCGCTGCACGTCCTTGACGTTGGCGCCGGCGCTCACGGCCAGTGAGGCCGCGGTGTGGCGCAGCTCGTGCGGGGTCAGGCCGTCGAGCCCGGCCGCCCTCACCGCGGGGTCAAACACCCGTCGACGGAAGTTCATCAGGCGCAGCGGGCCACCCTGGGGCGCGGTGAAGAGGTACTCCTCGGGCCCCTTGCCCGCTCCCAGCCGTGCGAGGTCGTCGGTGAGGAACCGCGGCACCGGCACCGACCTCCGCTGGTGCGTCTTCGGCGTCCCGGTCACGAGGGTG
>NZ_DASSTI010000141.1:0-32000 GCF_035708005.1 Segeticoccus sp.
GGCGTCGGCTCGTCAGGCGTCGATGACGATCGGGATGATCATCGGACGCCGGCGCAGCTTGCCCCCGACGAAGCTGCCGACGGTGCGGCGGATGATCTGCTGCAGCTGGTAGGAGTCGGTGACCCCGTTGGCCGCCGCGTCCGCCAGCGCCTCGTCGAGCCGGGGCCGGACCCGGTCGAAGACGTCCTCGTCCTCGGCGAACCCGCGGGTCTGGATCTCGGGGCCGGCCGCCACCTTCCCGGTGGCCGCGTCGCGCACGACGATGATCGTGACGAAGCCCTCGTCCCGCAGGATCCGGCGGTCCTTGAGCAGCGTCTCGTCGGCGGCGCCGACCGAGGACCCGTCGACGTAGATGTAGCCGCAGTCGACGGCGCCGACGATCCGGGCGACCCCGTCGACGAGGTCCACGACCACCCCGTCCTCGGCGAGCACCACGCGGTCCTTGGCCACCCCGGTGGCCTCGGCGAGCTGGCCGTTGGCCACGAGGTGGCGCCACTCCCCGTGCACCGGCATCACGTTGCGCGGCCGCACGATGTTGTAGCAGTAGAGCAGCTCGCCGGCGCTGGCGTGGCCGGACACGTGCACCAAGGCGTTGCCCTTGTGCACCACGTGCGCGCCGAGGCGCATCAGGCCGTTGATGACGCGGTAGACGGCGTTCTCGTTGCCGGGGATGAGCGAGGAGGCGAGCAGCACGGTGTCGCCCACGCCGACCTCGATCTTGTGGTCCCGGTTGGCCATTCGCGACAGCGCCGCCATCGGCTCGCCCTGGGACCCGGTGCAGATGAGGACGACCTGGTGGTCGGGCAGGTTGTTCAGCTTGCCGACGTCGACGAGCACCCCGTCGGGGACGTGGAGGTAGCCGAGGTCCGCGGCGATGGTCATGTTGCGGACCATCGAGCGGCCGACCAGCGCGACCTTGCGGCCGGACTCGGCGGCGGCGTCGAGCACCTGCTGCACGCGGTGCACGTGGGAGGAGAAGCAGGCCACGATGATGCGGCGCTCGGCCTTGTGGAAGACCCGCTCGATGGCCGGGGTGATCCGGCGCTCCGGCGTGGTGAAGCCGGGCACCTCGGCATTGGTGGAGTCGGTGAGGAAGAGGTCGACGCCCTCCTCGCCCAGTCGGGCGAACGCGCGCAGGTCGGTGATCCGCCGGTCCAGCGGGAGCTGGTCCATCTTGAAGTCGCCGGTGTGCAGCAGCGTGCCGCCGGGGGTGCGGATCGCGACGGCGAGCGCGTCGGGGATGGAGTGGTTGACGGCGATGAACTCGCAGCTGAAGACGCCGAGCCGCTCGGTCTGCCCCTCCTTCACGCCGAGCGTATAGGGGGTGATCTTGTGCTCCTTGAGCTTGGCCTCGACCAGGGCAAGCGTCAGCTGCGAGCCGATCAGCGGGATGTCGGGCTTGAGCCGGAGCAGGAACGGGACGGCCCCGATGTGGTCCTCGTGGCCGTGGGTGAGCACGATCGCCTCGACGTCGTCGAGCCGGTCCTCGATGTACTCGAAGTCCGGCAGGATCAGGTCGACGCCGGGGTGGTGGTCCTCGGGAAACAGCACACCGCAGTCCACGACGAGCAGCCGGCCGGCGTGCTCGATGACGGTCATGTTGCGACCGACCTCGCCCAGGCCGCCGAGGGCGACGACGCGGACGCCGCCGTCCGGCAGCGCGGGTGGTGCGGTGAGCTCGGGGTGGGGATGGCTCACATCAGTCCTGACTTGTTGAGCCCGGCGCGCAGGATCTCGCGCATCGCCGGGGTGGCTTCGAGGTAGGGCAGGCGCAGGTGCGCCGAGGGGATGACACCCAGCTCGACCATGGCCGCCTTGGCCATGATCGCGCCCTGCGAGGTCATCATCATGGCCCGCACGGCGGGAAGCAGCTGGCGGTGGATCTCCCGCGCTCGCGCCAGGTCGCCGCGGTCGACGCAGGCGACCATCTCGGCATACTGCGGGCCGGCGACGTGGCCGACCACGCTGACCACCCCGACGGCGCCCTGGGCCAGGTGGGCGAGGTTGAGCGGGTCGTCCCCGGAGTACCACTGCAGGTCGGTCTGCGCCATGACCTCGCTGGCGGCGAAGAGGTCGCCCTTGGCGTCCTTGACTGCCACGATCCGCGGGTGCTCGGCGGCCCGCAGCAGGGTCTCGGTGGCGATGGCCGTGCCGGTGCGGCCGGGGATGTCGTAGAGCATCACTGGCACGTCGATGGCGTCGGCGACGGCGCGGAAGTGCGCGAGGACACCGTCCTGGGTGGGCTTGTTGTAGTACGGCGTGACCACCAGGGCGCCGCGCGCGCCGCGCTTGACCATCTCCTGGGCGGCCCGCACCGAGTGCGCGGTGTCGTTCGTGCCGACGCCGGCGACGACGGTGAGCCGGTCGCCGACCGCCTCGACCACGGCTTGCACGAGGTCGTAGTTCTCCTCGTCCGTGGTGGTCGGGGACTCCCCGGTCGTGCCGTTGACCACGACGCCGTCGTGGCCGTGGTCGGCGAGGTGGGTGGCGAGACGCTGGGCGGCGTCGAGGTCGAGGGCGCCGTCGGGACGCATCGGCGTGACCATGGCCGTGAGGACACGGCCCAAGTGGGGGGCGCTCGGCATGGCCTCCACGGTATCTCCCCCACCGGGTCTCCCGGCGGAGGCGTTCGGCACCCGGTCGAGCACTCGGCACACCGGTGCGGACGGGCGCTGGGCCCTGACAGCAGGCTCCGGGGTGAGGCGCAAACGACGATCGCGTCGCTACCCGCTCGGGGGTCCGGGTAGCGACGCGATCGCTGACTACATCGTGGGGTAGTTGAAACCGTTACGGCCACGTTTTGTGATCTGGATCACACCTCGTCCCCGGTGGCGCGCGGACGGCAGGATCGCGGCAGGCGCGGGGGCGGCGCGCGTCCGGCGCGGCTGGCGCGCGTCCGGCCCTGACGGGGCCGCACGGTAGGTTCGCCCTGTGCAGCAGTACCTCGACCTCCTCCGCCTCGTGCGCGACCACGGCACCGAGAAGACCGACCGCACCGGCACCGGGACGCGGAGCATCTTCGGGCACCAGCTGCGGTTCGACCTGTCGGCAGGGTTCCCGGCCGTGACCACCAAGAAGCTGCAGATGAAGTCGGTCGTCGTGGAGCTCATCTGGTTCCTGCGCGGCTCCACCAACGTGCGCTGGCTGCAGGAGCGCGGGGTGCACATCTGGGACGAGTGGGCCGACGAGCAGGGCGAACTCGGGCCGGTCTACGGCAGCCAGTGGCGGTCCTGGCCTGCCCCGGACGGCGGGACGATCGACCAGATCGCGCGCGTCATCGAGTCGATCCGCACCAAGCCCGACTCGCGCCGGCACCTCGTCTCGGCGTGGAACGTCGCCGAGGTCGACGACATGGCCCTGCCACCGTGCCACACGATGTTCCAGTTCTATGTGGGTCCTGCCGGTGCGTCCGGTGACGGCCGACGGCGGCTGTCCTGCCAGCTCTACCAGCGCAGCGCCGACATCTTCCTCGGCGTGCCGTTCAACATCGCCTCCTACGCGCTGCTCACCCACATGGTCGCCCAGGTGTGTGACCTCGACGTGGGCGAGTTCGTGCACACCTTCGGCGACGTGCACCTCTACCTCAACCACCTCGAGCAGGCCGACCTGCAGCTCTCCCGTGAGCCGGGGCCGTTGCCGACGCTGCGGCTCAACCCCGAGCGCCACACGATCGACTCCTTCGAGCCGGAGGATGTCGAGCTGCTCGACTACCACCCGCAGCCGTGGATCAAGGCCCCGATCGCGGTCTGAGACCACACTTTCCGGTATGACGACCCGCCCCTCCCTGCCCGCCTCCCCCGCCGCCGCGGGCGCCTTGGCGCCGGCGGCCGAGCGGTTCCGGGTGGTGCCGGCCGCCTACCTGTTCCTCCGACGCGGCGATCCGCACGGGGACGAGGTGCTGCTGCAGCTGCGCGGTCGGACCGGCTACATGGAGGGGTGGTGGGCCGCCGCCGCGGCCGGCCACGTCGAGCGCGGCGAGTCCGCGCTGGCCGCGGCTGCCCGGGAGGCGGTCGAGGAGCTGGGCATCGAGGTGGCGCCGGCCGACCTCGAGCCGCTCACCACCCTGCACCGGACGGTCGCCAGCCACGCGCCGGTCGAGGAGCGGCTGGACCTGTTCTTCACGTGCCGCGCCTGGTCCGGTGAGCCGGTGGTGCGCGAGCCGGACAAGTGCCGGGCGCTGCGGTGGTTCCCCCTGGGCGAGCTGCCCGATCGGGTCGTGCCGCACGAGCGGATGGTGCTCGAGGCGCTGGCCGCCGGGTCCGTCCCCCGGCTGCTGACGCGGGGGTTCGCGCAACGGATCACGCTCGTGGCTGCCCTGGGCCGGAACCGTGCCATCGGCGTCGGCGGTGGGATGCCGTGGCACCTGCCCGAGGACCTCGCCCACTTCAAGCGCACCACGCTCGGCGGGACGATGATCATGGGGCGGCGCACCTGGGAGAGCATCGGCCGCCCGCTGCCGGGTCGGCACACCGTCGTCGTGACGCGGCAGCGGGAGTGGGAGGCGCCGGGGGCGACCGTCGTGAACAGCCTGGCCGAGGCGCTCCTGGTCGCCGGCGACGAGGAGGTTTTCGTCGTGGGGGGCGGCGAGATCTACGCGCAGGCGATGCCGTGGGCGCACCGGCTGGTGCTCACGCACGTGGACGTCGAGCCGCATGCCGAGGTCTACTTCCCGCTCGTCGACCCGGCCGTGTGGCGCGAGGTCACCCGCGAGCCCCGCGACGGGTTCGCGTTCGTCACCTACGAACGCCGCTGACCGCCCCGTCCAACCGACCGGACCGTGCGGTGCGCGGCCGGTCGGCAGTGATCAGGCGTCGTAGTCGAGCTTGACCGTGTCGGTGACCGGGTGCGACTGGCAGGCGAGCACGATGCCGGCCGCGACCTCGTCCGGCTCGAGGGCGTAGTTGCGGTCCATCCGGACCTCACCCTCGACGACCCGGGCCCGGCAGGTGCCACAGACGCCACCGGTGCAGCTGAACGGCGCGTCCGGGCGCTCGCGCAGCGTGGCGGCGAGGATCGTCTCGGCCTTGGAGGGCATCTCGATCACCGTGGTGCGCCCGTCCAGGTCGACGGTCACCACGGCCTCGGGCGGCGCACCCGGCTCGGTCTCGACGGGCGAGGGCTGCACCGTGGCGCCGAGCTCGTCGACGTGGAAGACCTCGTGGTGGACGTGCGCGCTCGCAACTCCTCGCTCGGCGAGCAGCTCCCGGGCCGTCTCGACCATGCCGAACGGCCCGCACAGATACCACTCGTCCACCTGGTCGACCGGCACCAAGCTGCGGAACAGCCTGTCGAGTTTTTGCCGGTCGATGCGCCCGGTGAACAGCTCGACGTCCTGCACCTCGCGCGACAGCACGTGGATGAGGTGGAACCGGCCGGGGTAGCGGTTCTTCAGCCCCTCGAGCTCCTCGAGGAACATGATCGAGTCGGTGCGGCGGTTGCCGAAGATGAGGGTCGCCTGCGAGTTCGGCTCCTCCTCCAGCGCCGTCGTCAGCAGCGACATCACGGGGGTGATGCCGGAACCGGCGGCGATGGCGACATGGTGGCGGGCCCGCTGCGGCTGGGTCGGGCAGGTGAAGCCGCCGAGCGGCGTCATCACCTGGATCTCGTCGCCGACCTGGACCTTCTCGCCCAGCCAGTTCGACATCAGGCCACCGTTGACCCGCGCCGTGGCCACGCGAAGCTGCTTGTGCGACAAGGCTTCCGAGCGCGGCAGGCAGATCGAGTAGGACCGCCGCACGTCCTCCCCCTCGATCTCGGCGCGCAGGGTGAGGTGCTGCCCCGGCTCGAACGCGAACTCGTCGGCGAGCTCGTCGGGCACAGTGAACGACACCGCGACCGCGGTGTCGGTGAGGCGTTGCACGTCCGAGACGGTCAGCGGGTGGAACTGCGCGCGGTGGCGCTTCTTCTTCACGATCGTCGGCATCAGACCGCCTTGAACTCGTCGAACGGTTCCCTGCAGGCCAGGCATCGGCGCAGCGCCTTGCAGGCGGTCGACCCGAACCGGGCGATCTCCTCGGTCTCGGTCGAGCCGCACAACGGGCAGGTCACCCGCCGCACCGAGAGCCCCACCGGGACCGGCCCGCCCGGCCGCGTCGTCGGCGGCGCGATCCCGAACTCGCGCAACCGGTCCCGGCCCGCCTCGGACATCCAGTCGGTCGTCCACGCGGGGCTGAGCCGGGTCTCCACGGTGGCGGTGTAGCCGGCTCGCGCCGCCTCGTGCTCGATGCGTCCGCGGATCACCTCCATGGCCGGGCACCCCGAGTAGGTCGGGGTGATCACGACGCGCACCGCCCGGGCGACCTCGTCGACCTCGCAGTAGCGCAGGATCCCCAGGTCCTCGATCGTGATGACGGGAACCTCCGGGTCCGGGATCCGCGCGATCGCCTCGGCGACCGACCCAGTCCGCGCGACCGTCGCCGTCACCACGTCGCCCCCGGGTGGGAACGCGCCAGGTGCTGCAGCTCGGCGAGCAGGTAGCCCATCGCCCGGGAGTGGACGCCCTTGCGGCCGTCCCGCGAGCGCCACCGGCCCACCTCGGGCACCTCCAGCGTCGCCTGCTCGACGACGCCCCGCACGTAGCCGACCACCGTCTCCTCCAGGGACGACGGCAGCACCCCGATCCCCGCCTCGGCCGCCGCGACGCTGGTCGCATCGTCGTCGAACAGCTCGGGGACGTATGCCGCCACGCGCGCGAGCGCTGCCTGCATCCGTTCGTGCGACTCGGCCGTGCCGTCGCCGAGGCGCAGCACCCACTGGGTCGCGTGGTCGCGGTGGTAGTCGACCTCCTTGAGCGCCTTGGCCGCCACGCCGGCCAGCGTCTCGTCACGGGAGGTGACGAGCTCGGCATACAGCTGCCGCTGGTAGGAGGAGAACCAGAGCAGGCGGGCCATCTCGTCGCCGAAGTCGCCGCGCTCCTGCTCGACGAGGTGGACGTTGCGGAACTCGCGCTCGTCCCGGAAGTAGGCGTAGTCGTCCTCGCTGCGGCCGGTGCCGTCGAGCTCGCCCACGCGTGGGTAGAGGCCGCGCGCCTGGCCGAGCAGGTCGAGCCCGATGTTGCCCAGCGCCATGTCCTCCTCGATCTGCGGCGCCCGGCTGATCCACTCCCCCAGCCGCTGCGCGTAGACGAGAGCGTCGTCGGCCAGCCCGAGCAGGTAGCTCGCCGGGGAGGTGTCGAGCGTGGGGCGGGGCGCGGCGACCACCGCGTGGGCGTAGTCGTGCGGGTCGGTCGTGCTCATAGGTACTCCACGTCCTCGGGCACGTCATAGAACGTCGGGTGCCGGAAGACCTTGTCGCCGGCCGGGTCGAAGAAGGAGTCGCGCTCGTCGGGGCTGCTGGCGGTGATGTCGACCGACTTCACCACCCACAGGGAGACGCCCTCCTGCCGCCGGGTGTAGAGGTCACGGGCGTTGCGCAGCGCCATGGTGGCGTCCGGGGCGTGCAGCGAGCCGACGTGCACGTGCGAGAGTCCGCGCTTGTTGCGGACGAAGACCTCCCACAGCGGCCAGCTGCGCTCCTGCTTGCCGCCGGTGCTCGTGCCGGCGGTGTCCTTCTTGACCTCACTCATGCGGCCGCGGTCTCCTTCGCGAGCTGCTTCTCGGCGTAGGCGTTGGCCGCCGCACGCACCCACGCGCCCTCCTCGTGGGCGCCGCGGCGCCACGCGAGGCGCTCGGTGTTGCAGGGGCCGTCGCCCTTGATGACGCGCCAGAGCTCGTCCCAGTCGATCTCGCCGAAGTCCCAGTGGCCGCGCTCCTCGTTCCAGCGCAGGTCCGGGTCGGGCAGGGTCAACCCGAGCTTGATCGCCTGCGGCACGGTCATGTCGATGAACTTCTGGCGCAGGTCGTCGTTGCTGAACCGCTTGATTCCCCAGGCCATCGACTGTTCCGTGTGGCCCCCGGAGCTGGCCGCCTCACCGGTGTCCGGCGGGCCGAACATCATCAGCGACGGCCACCACCAGCGGTTGGCGGCGTCCTGCGCCATGGCCTTCTGCTCCTCGGTGCCCCGGGTGAGCGTCCAGAGGATCTCGAAGCCCTGCCGCTGGTGGAACGACTCCTCCTTGCAGACCCGGATCATCGCCCGGGCGTACGGCCCGTAGGAACAGCGGCACAGCGGCACCTGGTTCATGATCGCAGCGCCGTCGACGAGCCAGCCGATCGCGCCGGCGTCGGCCCACGTCAGCGTCGGGTAGTTGAAGATCGAGGAGTACTTCTGCTGGCCGGTGTGCAGCTTGTCGAGCAGCTCGGCCCGGTCCACGCCGAGGGTCTCGGCCGCGCTGTAGAGGTAGAGCCCGTGCCCGGCCTCGTCCTGCACCTTGGCCATGAGGATCGCCTTGCGGCGCAGCGAGGGCGCGCGGGTGATCCAGTTGCCCTCCGGCTGCATGCCGATGATCTCGGAGTGCGCGTGCTGGGCGATCTGCCGGATCAGCGTCTTGCGGTAGGCCTCCGGCATGTCGTCGCGCGGCTCGATGCGCTGGTCCGCGGCGATCAGCGCATCGAAGTTCGACCCGACCTCATCGCGCCGGTCGGCTGAGTGGTTGCTGGCCGCTGCCCGCTCGACGTCGCCGGTCTCGGCCGCGTTGAGCGGCTCGTCGGGGTCGATGAAGTCGTTGCCGTACATGCCTCCAGTATGCCGATTTGTTACACCTTGGCGCAATCCTGTCGCCTGAGTGTCACATCACCGGGAGTTGAGAGGATGCGGGGGTGAGCGAGTCCCCTTCCCCCGCCCCCGTCGCCGATACCAGCGTGCGCTCCGCGCGCGACTCGGACGTGCCCGCGGTCGGTGAGGTGCAAGCGCAGGTGTGGCGGTCGGCATACCACGAGGTGCTGCCCGCGGAGGTGGTGGAGCAGTTCACCGGGCCGGCGTTCGCGCGGGCGTGGCGCTCCTCGCTGCAGCAACCGCCCTCGCCGCGGCACCGCCTGCTGGTGGCGTGCGCGGGCCCGGTCGTCGTGGGCTTCGTGGCGGTCGCACCGAGCACGGACCAGGACGCCGAGGAGCACACCGGCGAGATCATCGCGATCGGCGTGCGCCCGGACGCCCGCCGGCAGGGGCACGGCTCCCGCCTGGTCAACGCCGCGGCGGACACGCTGCGCGAGCTCGGCACCGAGCAGCTGGTGGTGTGGACGCTCGCCCAGGACGAGGGCACGCGGGCCTTCCTGCAGGAGGCCGGGCTGAGCCCGGACGGTGCCTTCCGCGACCGGGTCGTGGACCCGGAGGGCGGCACGGTGCGCGAGGTGCGCCTGCGGGCGTACCTGACCTGGTGAGCGGGTCCGCCGTGGACAGCCCGGACGTGGGCAGCGCGGACGTGGCGACCCGCCGGGCTCCGGTGCCGGAGCCCGTGGACCGCAGGCGGCTGGTCATCCGGCAGGCCCTGTCCGTCGGGGTGGCCACGGGCGCCTACGGCGTGAGCTTCGGCGCGCTGTCGGTCGCCGCGGGGCTCAGCCTCTGGCAGACGATGGCGCTGTCGCTGCTGCTGTTCAGCGGCGGCTCGCAGTTCGCCCTGGTCGGTGTGGTCGCCGCCGGCGGCACCGGGGTGGCAGCGGTCCTGACCTCCTCCCTGCTGGGCGTCCGCAACGGCCTCTACGGCCTGCAGGTCTCGCGGCTGCTCGACGTGCGCGGGTGGCGGCGCGCGGCCGCCGCCCAGGTCACGATCGACGAGTCGACCGCGGTCGCGATCGGGCAGGAGCAGCGCAGGGAGAGCCGGCTGGGCTTCTGGCTCACCGGCCTGTCCGTCTTCGTGCTGTGGAACCTGATGACGCTCGTCGGCGGGGTGATCGGCGACCTGCTCGGCGACCCGAAGCGGTGGGGGCTGGACGCGGCCGCCGCAGCGGCCTTCCTCGCGCTGCTCTGGCCACGACTGAAGGCCCGCGAGGCGCAGGCGGTCGGCGTCTCGGCCGCACTGGTGGCGCTGCTGGTCGCCCCGCACGCGCCGGCTGGAGTGCCGGTCCTCGTGGCAGCGCTGGCCGCCGTCGTGGTGGGGCTGTGGCCGCGGGCGAAGGGCGGCCGGCGATGACGCTCTGGGTGACCGTGCTCGCGGCGAGCGTGATCGCCTACGGCCTGAAGTACCTCGGCTACGTGGTGCCGCACCAGTGGCTCGAGGGCGAACGGGTCACCCGGGTGACCGCGCTGCTCCCGGTGGCGCTCCTCGCGGCACTCGTCGCGGTGCAGGGCTTCACGAGCAGCGGCGGAGGGTTCGTCCTGGACGCCCGGGCCGCGGCGCTCGGGGTCGCCGCGGTCGCCCTGCTGCTGCGGGCCCCTTTCCTCGTGGTCGTCGTCCTGGCCGCGGTCACGGCCGCCGCGCTGCGGGCCCTCGGGATGTCCTGACTGCCGGCGCCTCGGGCGGGCGGCCCTACGACGCGTGCCGGGAACGACGCCAGGCGCGCACGGCCTGCCGGTAGGCCGCCTGCTCACCGCTGCGGTCCCGCTGCAGCCGGTGCCACTCGGCCTCCACGAGGTACTGCCGCCACTCCTCGTCCCGCGCCTCCGGCTCGGCCCCCGAGCGCATCCGCTGCATCATCCGCTCCCCGTCCCGGGCGAAGACGATGAGCCGCCACACGGCGAGGCAGACGACGATCGGGATGAGCACCACGCCGATGCCCAGCAGCACCGCCTGCCACCGGCCGTCGGCGATCAGCAGCACGCCGCGCCACCCGATGGTGGCGCTGTAGAACACGAGGATCACCAGCGTGACCACCGCGGTGACCGCTTCCCGCGAGGCGTGCTTCACCGTGCCGCGATCCCTGCTGCTCTCGCCCTGTCCCACGGCCCCGCTCACGCGAGCCCGAGGTAGTGCTCGAGCCCCACCGTCAGCCCCGGGTGGTCGGCCACCTGCCGAACCCCGGTCAGGACACCGGGCATGAAGCTGACCCGGTCGAAGGAGTCGTGCCGGATCGTCAGCGCCTCCCCCGTGCCGCCGAACAGCACCTCCTGGTGCGCCACCCGACCGCGCAGCCGCAGCGCATGCACCGGTATGCCGTCCACGCGCGCCCCACGGGCCCCTCCCGGGTCGTCGGTGGTCGCGTCGGGCGGCTCCCCCAACCCCGCCTCGCGGCGGGCCCCGGCGAGCAGGCGGGCGGTGCGGGCCGCGGTGCCCGAGGGCGCGTCGACCTTCTGTGGGTGGTGCAGCTCGACCACCTCGACCGACTCGTAGAAGCGCGCGGCCTGCCGGGCGAAGGACATCATCAGCAGGGCCCCGATGGCGAAGTTCGGGGCGATGAGGACGCCGACCGAGGGGTGGCGACCGAGCAGGGCGCGCAGCTCCTCGGTCTTCGGGTCGTCCCAGCCGGTCGTGCCGACGACGACGTGGACGCCCTGCTCCACGCAGTGGGTGACGTTGGCCGGCGAGGACGCCGGGACGGTGAGCTCGACCGCGACGTCGGCGCCGCCGAGGTCGCCGAGCCCGTCACCGTGGCCGAAGCGACCGACCAGCTCGAGGTCCTCGGCCTCCTCGACGGCGGCGCACGCCTGCGAACCCATCCGTCCCCGGGCCCCGATCACGGCCACCTTCACCTGGTCAGTCACGGCCCACAGGGTAGTTGGCGCGGTTGCGGATCAGGGCACCGGCGACGAGTCCGCCGAGGACGAGCAGCCCGGCGCAGACCCACATGGCCCGGTCGTAGCCGGCGCTGAACACCTCCGGTCGCTGGTAGTCGTCGCCGCTGAGCCCGACGGCGGCGGGCAGCGCCGACACGGCGAGCAGGCTGCCGGCCCGGGCGACGGCGTTGTTGACGCCGCTGGCGACGCCGGCGTGCTGGTCCGGTGCCGCGGCGAGCACGGTCGAGGTCAGCGGCGCCACGAGCAGCACCAGGCCGAGGCCGAAGACCACGACGCCGGGAAACACGTCGCGCCAGTAGTTCGCGCCCTCGCCCACGCCGGTGAGCAGCGCGGTGCCGACCGCGCACACGAGGGGCCCCAGCGCCATCGGCAGCCGGGGCCCGATCCGGGAGGCGAGCTGGCCGCCGCGGGAGGAGAACAGGAGCATCAGCACGGTGATCGGCACGGTGGCCAGGCCCGCCTCCAGGGGCGACCAGCCGGAGCCGGTCTGCAGCTGCAGCACGAGGAAGAAGAGCACCGCGCCGAGCGCGGCATACACCAGCAGCGTCATGCCGTTGGCGGCGCTGAACTGCCGCACGGTGAACAGGTCCATGGGCACCATGGCGTTGCGGTTGCCCCGCTCCCACGTGATGAAGCCGGCCGCCGCGGCGGCCCCGAGTGCTCCGACGACGACCACCGGAAGCGGCGCCAGCGTGCCCATCTCGATGAGAGCGAAGGTGATCCCGGCCAGGGCGACCACCGCCAGCCCGGCACCCAGCGGGTCGTAGCGCCGGCGCAGGCCGGTGTCCCGGCTCTCGGGGACGTAGCGCTGGGTGACCACGACGGTGACGGCGGCGAGCGGGAGGTTCAGCAGGAACACCCACCGCCAGCTCGCCGTCTGCACCAGCCAGCCGCCGACGAGCGGGCCGATGGCCGTGGCGATCCCGCCGAGCCCGGCCCACGCGCCGATCGTCCGGCCCCGGTCGGCCGGCTGGAAGGAGCTCTGGATCAGCGCCAGGCTCCCCGGGGTCAGCAGCGCCGCGCCGACCCCTTGGAGCACGCGGGCGACGATGAGCTGGACCGGGGTGAGCGCGACGGCGCACAGGGCCGAGGCGATCGCGAACCAGATCACCCCGACGGTGAACACCCGCCGCCGGCCGAGTCGGTCACCCAGCGAACCGCCGACGAGGATCAGCGAGGCGAGGGAGAGCAGGTAACCGTTGGTGATCCACTGCAGCTGCGCGAGGCCCGCGTCGAGGTGGCGGCCGATCTGGCGCAGCGCGACGTTGACGACCGTGCTGTCGAGCAGAGCCATCGCCGAGCCGAGCACCGTCGCGGCGAGCACCCAGCGGCCCTGCGCCGAGCGGTAGCTGAGCTCGCCGGGCCCGCCACTCGACTCCGGTGCACCGGACATGGACGGAACGCTACGCGCCCGGCCGGGCAGCGCGCCGCGGGCGCGCACCAAGCCGCTGGTCAGCCGGACCGGCCGGGTGGCAGGCTCAGCACCATGAGCACCACGACCCGCACCGCGGGTGAGACCAAGCGCCTCGGCGTCGAGACCACGGGCATCGAGATCATCGACGAACAGGACCGCACGGCCCGCCCGGCCGACCTGTTCTGGCCCTGGTTCGCCGCCAACGTCTCGGTCTTCGGCATCAGCTACGGCTCGTTCATCCTCGGTTTCGGGATCTCCTTCGGCCAGGCGATCATCGTCGCCGTCGTCGGCATCGTCCTGAGCTTCCTCGCCTGCGGCATCATCGCGATCGCCGGCAAGCGGGGCTCGGCCCCGACGATGATCCTGTCCCGGGCGGCGTTCGGCGTGCAGGGCCAGAAGCTGCCCGGCGTCGTCTCCTGGCTCACCTCGATCGGCTGGGAGACCTTCCTCGCGATCCTCGCGACGCTCGCCACCGCCACGGTGTTCTCGGAGCTGGGCTGGGGCGGCGGCACCACGACCAAGATCGGCGCGTGCGTCGTCGTGGCGGCCCTCATCGTGCTGGCCTCGGTCGCCGGCTACCACCTGATCATGAAGCTGCAGTCGGTGCTGACCTGGGTGACCGGCATCGTCACGGTCGTCTACGTCGCCATGACGCTCAAGGACATCGACCTCGGCACCGTCACCGCGCTGCCGTCCGGCTCGACCCAGCAGGTGATCGGCGCGCTCGTCATGGTGATGACCGGCTTCGGCCTCGGCTGGATCAACATTGCCGCGGACTGGTCGCGCTACCAGCGCCGTGACGCCTCCGGGCCGGCCGTCGTGTTCTGGAACACCTTCGGCGGCGCCATCGCCCCCGTCCTGCTGGTCGTGTACGGCATCGCCCTCGCCGGCTCGTCGAAGAAGCTCAGCGACGGCATCGCCGCCGACCCGATCGGCACCCTCGCCACCATCCTGCCGACGTGGTTCCTGGTGCCCTTCCTCGTGGCCAGCGTCCTCGCGCTCGTCAGCGGAGCCGTCCTGGGCATCTACTCCTCCGGGCTGACCCTGCTGTCCCTCGGCGTGCGGATCCCGCGTCCCTCGGCCGCGTTGATCGACGGGGTGATCCTCACGATCGGCACCGTCTACGTCGTGTTCTTCGCGGACAACTTCCTCAACCCGTTCCAGTCGTTCCTCATCACCCTCGGGGTGCCGCTCGCGGCCTGGGCCGGCGTGATGATGGCCGACATCGCCCTGCGTCGGCACGACTACGACGACGACGCGCTGTTCGACTCCGCCGGCCGCTACGGCGCGGTCGACTGGACCGCGATCGGGACGATGGTGGTCGCCTCGCTCATCGGCTGGGGCCTGGTGATCAACACCTTCGCCGAGGACGCGTCCTGGAACAACTGGCAGGGCTACCTGCTCGGCCCGCTCGGTCTCGGCGGCAAGGCCGGCCCGTGGGCGTACGCGAACCTCGGCGTGCTCGTCTCGCTCGCCCTGTCGTTCGTGCTCACCTGGCTGCTGCGCCGCGGCACCGTGCGCCGCCAGGAGCAGTCGTATGCCGTGAGCTCACCGGAGCAGGTGTGACCCCCGTCGGCGCCGTGGCCGGGCAGGCGTCCGGGCCGGACGCGCGCTGGTTGGTGGCCGTCGACTTCCAGCGCGTCTTCGGTGACCCCGCCAGCCCCTGGTGCGCGCCGCACTACGACGAGGCGGCCGAGAACGCCGCTCGGCTGGCCGTTGCGTTCGGCCAGCGGTGCGTCTTCACGCGATTCGTCGCACCGGCGGAGCCGGCGGGCGCGTGGGTGCCCTACTACGAGGAGTTCCCCTTCGCCCTGCAGCCGCCCGAGGCCGACCTCTACGAGCTGACCGACGAGGTGGCCCCGCTCGCGGTCCACACCGTCTCGGCGACCACGTTCGGCAAGTGGGGACCTGCCCTCGAGCAGCTCGTCGGCCCGACCCCGGAGCTCGTGGTGTGCGGCGTGTCCACGGACTGCTGCGTGCTCTCGACGGTGCTGCCGGCCGTGGACGCGGGGGCGCAGGTCACCGTGGTGACGGACGCCTGCGCCGGCTCGGACGACGCCAACCACGACAAGGCGCTCGAGGTGATGGCGCTCTACGCCCCGTTGGTCGACCTCGCCACGACCGACGAGGTGCTGCAGGGCCTGCGTGGTGAGGTGACCGCGGGAGCCGGCTGACCGGCATACCGCCGCCCCGCCGCCACCCGGTTGCCCCGACCACCCGACCGACCGGACCGCCATCTCACCTGGCCCGGACAGCGCCACGGCCCGGCACACCTGCGAGGAGGTGTGCCGGGCCGTGGTGGTGCGCTCTCGCGCGTCAGTCGCTCACGACGTCAGTCGACGAGGTCAGTCCGCGGCGTCGGCGGAGGTGGCGGGAGCAGCGTGCTCCGGCTCCCCGGACTCCGAGCTCACCGCGGGCCGGTCCGAGTCGCTGCCGTTGCCACCGCGACCGCGGCCGCCCCGGCGACGCCGGTTGCGGTTGCGGTTGCGGCCGGACTCGTGGTCCGTGTCGGCGTCGGGGCCGGAGGACGCCGAGTCCGGTGCCGCAGCACCGTGGTCGGAGCCGCCCTCACCGTCGCCGTTCTCGCTCTCGGGCAGGACCGCAGCCAGCGAGAGCTTGCCGCGCTGGTCGATCTCCTTGAGCTCGACCTGGATCTTCTGCCCGATCTTGACGACGTCGTCGACCGAGTCGATGCGCTTGCCGCCCACGAGCTTGCGGATCTCGGAGATGTGCAGCAGGCCGTCCTTGCCCGGCAGCAGCGAGACGAACGCCCCGAAGGTCGTCGTCTTGACCACGGTGCCGAGGAAGCGCTCGCCGACCTCGGGCATCTGCGGGTTCGCGATGGCGTTGATCGCGGCGCGAGCCGCCTCGGCCGAGGGGCCGTCGGTGGCGCCGATGTAGACGGTGCCGTCGTCCTCGATCGAGATGTCCGCGCCCGTGTCGTCCTGGATCTGGTTGATCATCTTGCCCTTCGGGCCGATGACCTCACCGATCTTGTCGACCGGCACCTGCACGCTGATCACGCGCGGGGCGTAGGGGCTCATCTCGTCCGGGCCGTCGATCGCCTCGTGCATCACGTCGAGGATGTGCAGCCGGGCCTCGCGGGCCTGGGTCAGCGCAGCCGCGAGCACGGAGGCGGGGATGCCGTCGAGCTTGGTGTCGAGCTGGATGGCGGTGACGAACTCCTTGGTGCCGGCGACCTTGAAGTCCATGTCGCCGAAGGCGTCCTCGGCGCCGAGGATGTCGGTCATCGCGGCATATTCAGTCCTGGACCCGTCCGCAGTGTCGATGACGTCGGACACCAGGCCCATCGCGATCCCCGCGACCGGCGCGCGCAGCGGCACACCGGCGTTGAGCAGCGCCAGGGTCGAGGCGCAGACCGAGCCCATCGACGTGGAGCCGTTGGAGCTGATCGCCTCGGAGACCTGCCGGATCGCGTAGGGGAACTCCTCGCGGGTCGGCAGCACCGGCACCAGCGCCCGCTCGGCGAGCGCGCCGTGACCGATCTCGCGGCGCTTCGGCGAGCCCACGCGGCCGGTCTCACCGGTGCTGTAGGGCGGGAAGTTGTAGTTGTGCATGTAGCGCTTGCGCGTCACCGGGGAGAGGGTGTCGAGCTGCTGCTCCATGCGCAGCATGTTGAGCGTGGTGACACCCAGGATCTGGGTCTCGCCGCGCTCGAACAGCGCCGAGCCGTGCACCCGCGGGAGCACCTCGACCTCGGCCGAGAGCGCCCGTATGTCGGCCAGCCCGCGGCCGTCGATGCGCACTTTCTCGCGCAGGATCCGCTGGCGGACCAGCTTCTTCTGCACGGCGCGGAACGCGGCCGACAGCTCCTTCTCGCGGCCGGCGAACTCGCCCGGCTGCTCCGCGGTCCCGGCGAGCCGCTCCTTGAGCTCGGCCTTGATCTCGTCGAGCCGGTCCTCGCGCTCGGCCTTGCCGGCGATGGTGAGGGCCTGCGCCGCCTCGGCGGAGACGGCCTGCTCCACGGCCTGGTAGGCGTCGTCCTGGTAGTCCAGGAAGAGCGGGAACTCCTCGACCTCCTTCGCGGCCTTGTCGGCCAGCTCCTGCTGGGCCCGGCACAGCACCGCGATGAACTTCTTGGCGGCCTCGAGGCCCTCGGCCACGACCTCCTCGGTCGGCGCCTGCTTGCCCTGGTTCTTGACCAGGTCCCAGGTGGCCTCGGTGGACTCCGCCTCGACCATCATGATCGCCACATCGTCCTCGCCGTTCTCACCGGAGACGATCCGGCCGGCGACGACCATGTCGAAGGTCGAGCGCTCGACGTCGGTGAAGTCGGGGAAGGCGACCCACTGGCCGTCGATGAGCGAGACCCGCACGCCACCGACCGGGCCGCTGAACGGCAGGCCGGAGATCTGGGTGGACGCGGAGGCGGCGTTGATGGCCAGCACGTCGTACTGGTGCTCCGGCTTGAGCGCCATCACGGTGATGACGACCTGCACCTCGTTGCGCAGCCCCTTGGTGAAGGTCGGGCGCAGCGGCCGGTCGATCAGCCGGCAGGTCAGGATCGCGTCGGTCGAGGGGCGACCCTCACGACGGAAGAACGAGCCGGGGATCTTGCCCGCGGCGTACATCCGCTCCTCGACGTCGACGGTCAGCGGGAAGAAGTCGAACTGCTCCTTCGGCGTGCGACCGGCGGTCGTCGTCGACAGCAGCATGGTCTCGTCGTCCAGGTAGGCCGCGACGGCGCCACCGGCCTGACGAGCGAGGCGGCCGGTCTCGAAGCGGACCGTCCGCGTGCCGAACGCCCCGTTGTCGATCTTGGCCTCGGCGAAGGTGATGTCTGGACCCTCCATGTGGGTCCTCCTGTTCTCTCAATCTCGGCAGCGGCACATCGTCGTTGTGCACCGCTGTGGTCCACACTCCTTGCACGAATGGGGCGGCTCCTTCAGCGAAGGGGCCGCCCCATCCAGCAGCAAGAGTGTTATCGGCGCAGTCCGAGGCGCTTGATCAGCGAGCGGTAGCGCTCGATGTCGGTCGCCTCGAGGTAGCGGAGCATCCGCTTGCGCTGGCCGACCAGCAGCAGCAGCCCACGGCGGCTGTGGTGGTCGTGCGGGTGCTCACGGGCGTGCTCGGTGAGGTCCTTGATCCGCTGCGTGAGCAGCGCGACCTGCACCTCGGGAGAACCGGTGTCGCCGTCCTTGGTGGCGTAGTCGGTCATGATCTGCTTCTTGACCTCGGCGGTCAGGGGCATGCGGCACCAATCCTTCACTGTGTGGTTGCGCGGCGCGCCTGGGCACATCCACCAGGGCACTCTGAATCCGCGGCCGGCATACGGCTTGTCAAGGCTACCAGCGCGGCGCGCGACGCCCCTAATCGGTGAGCCGGCGCTCAGGAGGCGAGCGCCACCTCGGCCTGCCGCTCGGCGTCGGCAGCGCTGGCACCGCTGGCGTCCCCCACGGCCGCCGGGACCGCGCCGCCGGCCGCCTGCGGGCGGCGCAGCAGGGCACGCAGCCGCCACGCGGCATACACCGCGACGGCGCTGATGAGCAGGTGGGCGACCACGAACAGCCCCGCCTGCCCCGCACCCAGGGCGAGGCCGGCGAGCAGCGGCCCGGCCGCCGACACGCCGGTCTGCAGGGCGGCGAAGAAGCCGAGGGTCGTGCCGACCATCCCCGCCGGCGCGAGGCTCGCGGTGAGCGGGTTGAGCACGGGGGCGTACATCGTCTCCCCGATCCCGAAGATCCCGTAGACCGCGATGAAGACCAGCGACGCGTCGCCGGGCAGCTGCGAGGCCGAGGCGAGCAGGACCCAGGAGAAGACCCAGATGGAGCCGACCACGACCAGCAGGCTCGGCGCCGACCGCTTCGCGGTGAACCGCACGACGAGCATCTGCAGGACGATGATCACCACGCAGTTGACCGCCGCCGCGGTGCCCACCGTCTGCGCGGGCGTGCCGAGCACGGTGATCGCGTAGGCCGGCAGGCCGGACTCGAACTGCGCGTAGAACCCGAGGGCGAGCGTCACCGTGATGAGCGCCGTCCACCGCAGCGCCGGACTGGCGAGGATGAGCCGGACGATCTCCATCGTGCCGACGCCCTCCTCGACGGGCTCGAGGTCGCTGACCTGCTCGGCCCGCGGAGCGTGCCAGCCCGCGGCGACCAGGAAGGCGGCGGCGAGCAGGAAGCCCAGTGCCGCCACGAGGAAGGCCGACGTCATGCCGTCGGTGCGGCGCAGGTCGACGAGGTGACCGGCGGCGAAGGCACCGATCGCCATGCCGAGCGCCTGGCCGCTGAACATCAGCGCGAACACCCGGCGCCGCTGGTCGGCCTCCACCCAGCGCAGGACGAGCACCTGCTGGGCGGGGGTGCCGGCCGTCACGGCGAGTCCGAGTGCGAGCATGCCGGCCAGGAACGTGAGAGGGGTGCCGGCCACGATGAGCGACAGCGCGACCAGCACCGCCGCGAGCCGGGTGAGGACGGCGACCCGCACCGGCGAGTGGCGGTCGGCCAGGCGACCGCTCAGGGGAGCGGCGACCAGGGCACCGATCGAGAAGAGGCTCGACGCGGACGCGGCGACCAGACCGCCCCAGCCGCGGGTGTCGGCTGCGTACGCGTACTGGTACGGCAGCACCGTGCCCCAACCGACGGTGCTGACGGTTGCTGCGACGACGAGCAGGTGGGCACGCTTCACCACGCCTCCATACGAGGTTCGAATCGGGATAGTTAGAAGCCGAACGCTTCGACCTCGAAATAATAGCATGGGAGAATGGACGGTATGACGTCACGACAGGGATCCGGCAGACGCGGCCGATCCGCCCACCAGCGCTACAAGTCCGACGTCGCGGCGTACGTCCAGGCGGGCGGCGACGAGTCGGTCCAGCGGGTGATCACCGCGGTCAGCGGCGTGCAGCGCCGGCTCGGTCAGTGGTATGCCCGGCAGCTCAGCGAGCTCGAGCTCTCCCAGGGCGAGTGGACGGTGCTGTCGCGCCTGGCCACCTGCGAGGAGGGCGAGCAGGTGACCCCCACCCAGCTCGCGGACGCCACGAACATCGCGCCGTCGTCGATGACCCACCGGTTGGACCGGATGAGCGAGCGCGGCCTCATCTCGCGCACCACCGACCCCGACAACCGCACCCGGGTGCTCATCTCGCTGACCGAGGAGGGGTGGCAGCTGTTCACCCAGGCCGTCCGCGAGGCGAACCTCGTGGAGTCCGACGTCCTCGCGCCCCTCTCCCAGGGTCAGCGCGAGGAGCTGGCCAACCTGCTCGAGATCGTCATCACCGGCCTCGAGGAGGCCGAGGCGGAGGAGGAGTCCTGAGCCGGGAGCACCTCACCGACCGATGACCCGCACCCCCGTGACGACGAACTCGCGGGGGGCGGCGGGCCGCGGGGCCCGGCAGGTCAGCAGCTCCGGCGGGGCCGCGCGCTGCTCCAGCTCCACGTCCAGGACCTCAGCGGCGTCGCGCACGCGGACCCGCCACGCCGCTGGACCGAGGCGTTCCACACCGCTGCTGGAGACCGCCCCGGCCGCGCCGGGACGACGGCGCAGCACCTCGGCGACCGCCGCCTGCGCGACCGGCGCCTCACTGCTCGTCCCCCGCAGGTGCCCGGCCGGGCTGCGCCCGGCGAGGTGCCCCTCGAGGACCTCCACCGCGTCCTCGCCGTCGAGGCCGCCGTAGTAGACCCCGTCCGGCAGCACCACCAGGTTGCCGGCGAACCGGCAGCCGCCCACGTGCGAGCACTCCCAGGTCTGCTCCGGCCAGCGCGCCTGCACGGCGGCGGCCACCGGCCGGCCCCGGACCGCACAGCACACGTCGTGGCGCCCGTGCGCGCAGACCAGGAACAGCGGGTCGTGCTCCGCGTCCGCCGTCGCCTCGGCCGCCTCGGTCGCCTCGGTGCAGCGCCCCGCCCCCGCGCCGGTATGCCGAACCTCGCCGAGTGCCGGTGCCGCACCGAGCAGGTCGTCCTCGTGGCGCCACCGCCCCCACACCTGCGTCCCGGGGTGGGCCGAGGTGGGTCCGTGCACCACCGCCCATGCCCGGGTGCCCCGGCGCTCCTGCCGTCCCGGCCGGCGGATCAACAGGATGCGCGCGCCGACGGCCGCGGCGGAACGCTGCAGGTGGTGCTGGATCCCCTCGTGGATGCCGGAGCCGCCGAACGCGTCGATGAGCCAGGGCCCGTGGTGCTCGACGAGCAGCCAGGCGCGGGCCGGTGCCGCGCTGCCGGCCATCGCGTCGTGGCGCAGCCGCGCGGCGTCCGAGCAGGGAGGTGAGGCCAACGGCATACGGTCGCTCAACGGTCGGGGCAGTCGGGGCGGGTGGGCACCGAGCGGCTCAGGCCGGCACGACCAGGCCGGCGCGCAACAGGTCCCGGGCGAGCGCGACGGCCTCGGCCGGGTCGTCGAGCAGCTCGGCCACGGCGACCGGCGGTCCGGCGAGCGCACGCTCGAGCCCGGCGCGCCGGGCGGCGGCCACGGTGAGCTGGCCGGACCGGCTGCGCACGAGGAGGCAGCCGTCCGCACCTGTGGTGAGCTCGGGGCGGACGTGCGCGCGGGCCGCGACGCGCGACTGCTGGGACACCCGCGCCGCCGCGTCGAGCTGGGCCAGCGGCCCCAACGGCGCCGGGCGCTGCTGGTCGCGGGCCAGGGCCGCGAGGGCACCGAGCAGCTGCTCGTCCGGCACGGCGCGGACCGCCTCGACCAGCCGTTCGCGCACCCACGCGATCTCCGGACCGAGCTCGTCCGGGTCGCCGACGTCGACACCGAGCGGCAGGGAGGCCCGCACCTGCTCGTCGTCCGCGAGGCGGGCGAGGGCATGACGGGTCAGCTGCTGGGCGAGGTGCTGCCGGTGCCAGGTGTGCACGCCGATGGTCAGGTGGGTGCTGACCCCGCCGAGGGCGGTGGCGGCGTGCAGGTAGCCGCGGGGCAGGTAGAGGCAGTCGCCGGGGCGCAGCACGACGTCGAGCACCGGATCGGTCGCGGCGGACTGCTCGACGGCCGCGCGGCGGGCGGTCCACGGCTGGTCGCGCAGCGGTGCGGGGTGGACGGGTTCGTGGATGTACCAACGCTTCTCGCCCTGGACCTGCACGACGAAGACGTCGTGCACGTCGTAGTGGTCGGAGAAGCCGCGCGCCTGCGGCGGCGTGACGTAGGCGTTGACCTGGACCGGGTGACCGAGGTCGGCGGCGAGCTGCTGGCCGAAGTCGACCAGCGGCGGCCAGACCCGGTGCAGCGCCTGCAGGACCATGGTGGCGCCGTCGGCGAACAGTCGCAGCAGCCGGTCCTCGTTGACCTGGTCGCTGATCGTCGCGCCGGCGCCGGCACCCGAGGTGAACGTGGTGTCCCCCAACGTGGTGCCGTCCTTGGCCATCCGCAGGAACGGCGACCGCAGGCCGCGGGTCGAGACGAGCTCGTCCACTGCCGCGGGGCTGAACAGGTCGGACAGGTCCCCCACGCCCTCGCCGCGCTCAGTGGAGCGAAGCCACGGCGCCTGCCCCCACGCCTTCGTCGCGAACGACTCGAGGTCGTCGCCCACCAGCCGAGCCAGCGCTGGGCGCTCGGGAAGATCCCGAACGCCCAGCGTTGTTGAGCCCCCCGTCATCTACCGGGCCGAGCTGTCGGCACCACCGTCGGCGCCGCCGTCGCTCGTGCCCGGCACACCGGCAGCACCACCATCCGCCGGGCCTTCGGAGCCTGCTCCACTGTCGACCGGTCCCCCGTCCGCCGAGCCGCCCCCGCCGGCACCGCTGTCCACGGGTCCGCCGTCCGCGCCACCGTCGGCTCCCCCGTCGCTCACCCCGGGCGTCCCCGCGGCGCCGCCGTCGGCCGTGCCCTCGCTGCCCGTGCCGGCGCCACCGGCACCGCTGTCGACCGGCCCGCCGTCCGCGCCACCGTCGGCGCCGCCGTCACTCATCCCCGGCACCCCGGAGGCGCCACCGTCCGCGGGGCCCTCGCTGCCCTGGGCCGTGGGGTCGTCGTTCATGTTGCTCATGTCAGCTCCTTCACGTCGTCGGCGGATGCCTGCAGAGGTCTGGGTGTCACGAGCGGACGCCCACGCAGCGGTCGGGCCGCCGCTGGCACCATGTCTACGTCGGATCGACGGAAGTCGCCACTCGAGAAGGACGACCGGAAGGGGTCAGTTCAGCGCGCCGTCGGGGAACCAGATCGCGATCTCGCGCGCGGCCGACTCCGGCGAGTCGGAGCCGTGGACGATGTTCTGCTGCACCTTCTCACCCCAGTCGCGGCCGAGGTCGCCGCGGATGGTGCCGGGCAGGGCGGCGGTGGGGTCGGTGGCGCCGGCGAGCGCGCGGAACCCCTCGATGCAGCGCTCGCCCTCGATGACGGCGGCGGTGACGCGGCCCCCGCTCATGAAGTCGAGCAGCGGCTCGTAGAACGGCTTGCCCTCGTGCTCGGCATAGTGCTTCGCGAGCCGCTCGCGGTCGGGAGTCAGCACGGCCAGCGCGGCGATCGTGTAGCCCTTGGCCTCGATGCGCCGCAGCACCTCACCGGTGAGGCCGCGGCGGAAGCCGTCCGGCTTGACGAGGACCAGGGACCGCTCGACGGATGACGTGTTGGCTGTGGATTCGCTCACCCGGCGACCCTATCCGGCGCGCGAGTCCTCCTCGTGCGAGGTCGCCCCGGGCGACGAGGACGCGCGCGAGGTCGGCTCGGCCTGGCCCCCCTCCTGCTGCTGGTGGGCCAGGAAGGCGGCGGTCAGGTCGTCCATCCTGTGCCCCTGCACCAGCGCGGCCAGCCACAGGGCGAGGAACACGATGGCCACGATCAGCATCGCCGGGACGATGACGCTCATGGCGAGGGTGCACAGCTGCAGGACCCAACCGAGGGTGAGGCCCCACGGCCGGCGCAGCAGGCCGGCGTCGAGCACGCACAGCGCGGCCACCACCAGGCCGACGACGAGCAACGCCGTGGACTGGGACTCCCCGTGCACGGCGGCCAGCCGGTTCGCCACGAGCGCCCAGAAGAACACGGCCAGCCCCTGGGTGCCGATGACCACCGCCGCGAACCGCCGGGTCATCCGCTCCGGGACCGCATACACGTACTGCCTCACCGCACCATCGTCCCATCCGTATGCCGTGCGCTTGCCTCCCGCACGGACCGTCACGTCTCGGTGGCCCCGAGCAACATGCGCACCTCGGCAGCGGTGAAGACCGACCCGGTCGCGATCACGCCACCGGCGACGCCGCCCTCGTCGGCGAGGCCGGCCGCGGTGTCGAGCGCGTCGGGCAGCTCGGCCACCACGGTGACCCGGTCCTCCCCGAAGACCTCGACCGCGAGCGCGCCGAGCCGGTCGGCGGCCATCGCCCGCGGACTGGTGGTGCGGGAGACGACGACGTGGTCGAGCACCGGCTCGAGCGCCTCCAGGATCCCGGTGGCGTCCTTGTCCTCGAAGATGCCGATGACGCCCACCAGCCGGGCAAAGGTGAAGGAGTCCTGCAGGGCATCGCGCAGGGCGATCGCGCCCGCGGGGTTGTGCGCAGCGTCGACCATGACCGTCGGCGAGCGCCGGACGATCTCCAGCCGGCCCGGTGAGGTGACGTCGGCGAGCGCGGCCCCGAGCACCTGGGGGTCCAGCCGCTGCTCACCTCCCCCGAGGAACGCCTCCACCGCGGCGATCGCGGTGGCCAGGTTGTGCGCCTGGTGCATCCCGTGCAGGGGCAGGAACAGGTCCGGGTAGTCGCCGGCCAGCCCGCGGACGGAGACCTGCTGCCCGCCGACCGCCAGCTCACGGGTGAGCACACCGAACCGCTCGCCCTCGACGGCGAGGTCCGCGCCCACCTCCTCGGCCCGGTCCCGCAGGATCTGCAGCACCTCGGGCAGCTGCTCGGAGGACACCGCGATCGCGTCGGCCTTGATGATGCCGGACTTCTCCGTGGCGATCTGCTCGACGCTGGAGCCGAGGAAGCGCTCGTGGTCGATACCCACCGGGGTGACCACCGAGACCGTGCCGTCGGCGACGTTGGTGGCGTCCCAGGCGCCGCCCATACCGACCTCGACCACCGCGACGTCCACGGGCGCGTCGGCGAACGCGGCGTAGGCGACCGCGACGAGCACCTCGAAGTAGGTCATCCGCGGGCCGCCCTCGGCGAGCGAACGGGCGTCGACCAGCTCGATGAAGGGGATGGCGTCGGCATACGCCGCGAGGAACTTCTCGGCAGGGATCGGCTTGCCGTTCAAGGAGATCCGCTCGCGGATGTCGTGCAGATGCGGCGACGTGAACCGGCCCGTCGACAGCCCGCTCTCGCGCAGGATCCGCTCGACCATCCGGGTGGTGGACGTCTTGCCGTTGGTGCCGGTCAGGTGCACGACGGGGAAGGCCTTCTGTGGGTCGCCCATCAGCTCCATCACCGCGGCGATGCGGTCCAGGCTCGGCACCAGGTCGTGCTCGGGGGCGCGGGAGAGGATCGCCTCCTCGGTCTCCCGCATCCGCTTGCGCACCTCGAGGGCCTCCGCTGCCGCCTGCTGGCGCGCGTCCGGACGCCCGCTCACGACGGGTCTCCCGCCGGGTCATCCGCGTCATCGGCGGGCCGCAGGAACCTGCGCATCCAGATGTCGTCGGGCACCCCGCCCCCGCCGGCCTCGCGGTCGAACTCCACGAACCCCTGGTGCCGGTAGAAGGCGGCCGCAGAGGTGTTGCCGTCCAGGTAGGACAGCTGCACCTCGTGCTGGTCCTCGCGGGCGTTCTCGAGCACCGCGTCGAGCAGGGCGCTGCCGATGCCGCGCCCCTGGTGCTCGGGCAGGACGTAGAGCTTCCACAGCACGAGGTGGCCGTCGCGGGGGCCGACCGTCGCCACGCCGACGACCTGGCCGTCGACCTCGGCGACGGTCACGCGGCCGGCGCGGATGGCGGGGATGGTGGCCTCCTCGGTCCACCACTTCGCCAGGCCGGCCTGGATGTAGTCCTCGCCGGCGATGCTGTAGTAGGTCGCCGGCCACGTGGTGCGGCCGACGACCAGCACGGCCTGCAGGTCGTCGCCGGTCGCCTGCCGGATGGTGACGTCGCGTGTCGTGGCGGGCATCAGACCTTCTTCACGAGGATGTCGATCTTGCGGTCGTCACCGACCACGGCGGAGCTGCCCCCGCCGCCGGGCAGCGGGTGACCCGCGCCGGCCGAGCCGAACTGCACGGCGAGGGTCTCCTCCATGATCAGCTGCTGGTGGGCGACGGTCGCCTCCCACACCTGGTCGTCGCCGGTGATGGTGAGGCTGATCCGGTCGCTGACGTCCAGACCGGCGTCGCGGCGGGCCTGCTGCACGGCCCGGATCACGTCGCGGGCCAGGCCCTCCTGGGCCAGCTCCGGCGTGACGGTCGTGTCCAGCAGCACGAAGCCGCCGTCCGGCAGCATCGTGCTCGCGCGACCCGCACCGCCCTTGCCGTCCTGGTCGAGCACCGTCTCGAGGCTGAACTCGCCCTCCTGCAGGACGAGCCCGCCGGCGGTCACGGTGCCGTCCTCGGACACCGACCAGTCACCGGACTTGCTGGCTCGGATCGCCTGCTGGACGTCCTTGCCGAGGCGCGGACCGGCGGCGCGGGCGTTGACGACCAGCCGCTGGCTCACGCCGAAGTCGCGCTGGTCGGCGGTGGCCAGGTCGACGAGGGTCAGCTGGCGGACGTTGACCTCGTCGCTGACGAGGTCCGCGAAGGGCCGCAGCGCGGTCGGGTCGGCGGTCACGACGGTCAGGTCGGCCAGCGGGAGCCGGACCCGCAGTCCCTCGGCCTTGCGCAGCCCGAGCGCGGCCGAGCACACCTCGCGGGACCGGTCCATCGCCGCGACGAGCCCGTCGTCGGCCGGCAGGTCGGAGGCGTCCGGCCAGTCGGTCAGGTGCACCGACCGCCCGCCGGTCAGGCCACGCCAGATCTCCTCGGTCGTGAACGGCAGCAGCGGCGCCGCGACCCGGGTGACCACCTCGAGGGTGGTGTAGAGGGTGTCGAACGCCGCGGCGTTGTCGCTGGCCCCGCTCTCGCCGGTGGTGTCCCAGAAGCGCTCGCGTGAGCGCCGGATGTACCAGTTGGTGAGCACGTCCAGGAAGGTGCGCGTCGCGTCGCAGGCCGTCGCGATGTCGTAGGCGTCGAGCCGCTGCTGCATCTCCTCGACGTAGCCGCGCAGCTTCGCCAGCAGGTAGCGGTCCAGGACGTGCCCGGAGGCGGTCGACCAGCGGGCCTCGTAGCCGGAGCCGCCGCCCACCGCGTTGGCGTAGAGCGCGAAGAAGTACCACGCGTTCCACAGCGGGATCATCACCTGCCGGACGCCCTCCCGGATGCCCTGCTCGGTGACGATGAGGTTGCCGCCGCGCAGGATCGGCGAGGCCATGAGGAACCAGCGCATCGCGTCGGCGCCGTCCCGCTCGAACACCTCCGTCACGTCCGGGTAGTTGCGCAGCGACTTGCTCATCTTCTGCCCGTCGCTGCCCAGCACGATGCCGTGGCTGACGCAGGCCTCGAAGGCCGGGCGGTCGAACAGCGCGCTCGCGAGTACGTGCAGGGTGTAGAACCAGCCGCGGGTCTGCCCGATGTACTCCACGATGAAGTCACCCGGGAAGTGGTGCTCGAACCACTCCGCGTTCTCGAACGGGTAGTGGACCTGGGCATAGCTCATCGACCCGGAGTCGAACCACACGTCGAGGACGTCCTCGACCCGGCGCATCGTCGACTTCCCGGTCGGGTCATCGGGATTCGGTCGGGTCAGCGTGTCGACGTTGGGCCGGTGCAGGTCGGGCACCCGGTTGCCGCGCTCGTCGACGCGCGTCGGGATCTCGCCGAAGTCGCGCTCCAGCTCCTCGAAGCTGCCGTAGACGTCGATCCGCGGGTAGGTCGGGTCGTCGCTCCGCCACACCGGCACCGGGCTCCCCCAGAACCGGTTACGGGTGATCGACCAGTCGCGCGCGTTCTGCAGCCACTTGCCGAACTGGCCGTGCTTGATGTGCTCCGGCACCCAGGTGATCTGCTCGTTGAGCTCCACCATGCGGTCCCGGAATGCCGTGACCTGCACGAACCAGGAGGAGACACCCTTGTAGATCAACGGTTCCCGGCAGCGCCAGCAGTGCGGGTAGGAGTGGTCGTAGGTCTCCCGGCGCAGCAGCACCGTGCCGCCGCTGACCGCGCCGCTCTCCCCTGAGCCGCGGGTCGCCGCCTTCAGGTGGTCGATGATGTGCAGGTTGGCGTCGAAGACGAGCATCCCGGCGTAGTCGTCGACGGGGTGGGTGAAGCGGCCGTCCTTGCCGACCGGCATGACCGCCTCGATGCCCTCGCGGTCGGTGACCTCCTTGTCGACCTCACCGAAGGCACCGGCGCTGTGCACCAGCCCGGTGCCGTCGGTCGTGGTGACCGCGTCGTCGGCCGCCACGACGCGGAAGGCGCCGGCGTGGCCGGCGAAGTAGGAGAACGGCGGGGTGTAGGTGCGGCCCACCAGGTCCGCGCCGCGGTAGCGGGCGAGCACCTCGGGCTCCTGGCCGAGCTCACGTGCATACGCCGGGAGCCGCGCCTCCGCCAGCAGGTAGCGGGCCGTCCGCTCGGTGCCGGGCACGCCCGCCTCGACCACGACGTAGTCGATGTCGGAGCCGACCATCACCGCGAGGTTGCTCGGCAGGGTCCACGGGGTGGTGGTCCAGATCAGGGCGAGCGCGCCGTCGAGGACGTCGTCCTCCCCGGTGGAGTCGAGCCCGAAGCCGACGGTGACCGCCGGGTCCCGCCGCATGCGGTAGACGTCGTCGTCCATCCGCAGCTCGTGGTTGGACAGCGGCGTCTCGTCGTTCCAGCAGTAGGGCAGGACGCGGAAGCCCTCGTAGACGAGGCCCTTGTCGTACAGCGACTTGAACGCCCAGATCACCGACTCCATGTAGTCGGGTTCCAAGGTCTTGTAGTCGTGCTCGAAGTCGACCCAGCGGCCCTGTCGCCGCACGTAGTCCCGCCACTCGTCGGTGTAGCGCAGGACCGACTCGCGGCAGGCGGCGTTGAACCTCTCGACGCCCAGCTCGCGGATCTCGTCGGTGGTCTTGAGCCCGAGCTGGCGCATCGCCTCGAGCTCGGCGGGCAGTCCGTGGGTGTCCCAGCCGAACCGGCGCTCGACGTGGCGTCCACGCATCGTCTGGTAGCGCGGCACGATGTCCTTGACGTAGCCGGTGAGCAGGTGCCCGTAGTGCGGCAGGCCGTTGGCGAAGGGCGGGCCGTCGTAGAAGACGAACTCGTTCGCGCCGTTCTCCCCCACCTCACGATTCGCCACCGAGGCCAGGAAGGTGCCGTCCTCGTCCCAGTACTTGAGCACCCGCTCCTCGATCTCCGGGAAGCGCGGGCTCGCGTCGACGCCACGCGTCCGCGCGCCGCCGGCCGCGTCACCGGGCTCGCCGGGCTCGGAAAGGAAGTCCACCTTGGGGTAGTTCATGTCGGGGCGCCTCGTTGTCCTCGTCCTCCTGGTCCACGAGGACGACGTCACCCGGGGTCCGGGCGGCACCGCGGTACCACCTCGCTTGCCGCAGGCGACCCGAAGACCCTCGGGTCGGCATACGACCGCTCGTCGGGGCTGTGACGGGCCCTCCCGTCCGGTTCTACTGAGGACCGGCGCGGCGCCCACCAGAGGTATGCCGCGTGGTCCCGTTCTTCCGGAGGCTCACCGCTGATGACGGCTCCAGCGCCTCTGCCGCCCAGTCTACGGGACCCCCGGCCCGGCGGCGGCAACGCGATCACCGGCAGCCCCCCGGTACCCGGCGCGGCGGGGCAAACCCGTTCGAGGGCACCCCCGCGCTTCTGGGACCATAGGGGCATGACCGACCCTGCCTCCGTGGACCGCACGGCCACCACTCCACAGATCCCCGCCAAGCCGTCGGTCGACGGCCTCGAGGACAAGTGGATGCAGGTATGGCGCGAGCAGGGCACCTACCGCTTCAACCGGGAGCGGGCGCTGGCCGGGCCGCGCGCGAAGGTCTTCTCCATCGACACCCCGCCGCCCACCGCCAGCGGGTCGCTGCACGTGGGGCACGTGTTCTCCTACACCCACACCGACTGCATGGCCCGCTACAAGCGGATGGCCGGGTTCGAGGTGTTCTACCCGATCGGGTGGGACGACAACGGCCTTCCCACCGAGAAGCGGGTGCAGAACTACTACGGCGTGCGCGGGGACGCCTCACTGCCGCACGACCCGGGCTTCGAGCCACCGCACCGCGGGACGTCCAAGAGCGTCAAGGCCTCCGACCAGAAGCCGATCTCGCGGCAGAACTTCATCGAGCTGTGCGACGAGCTGACCGTCAAGGACGAGGAGGCCTTCGAGAGCCTCTTCCGCAGGCTCGGCCTCTCCTTCGACTGGGGCATCTCCTACCGCACCATCGACGACCGCTCGCGCGCCACCGCGCAGCAGGCGTTCCTGCGCAACCTGGCCCGCGGCGAGGCGTACCAGTCCGAGGCGCCGGGCCTGTGGGACGTGACGTTCCAGACCGCGGTGGCGCAGGCCGAGCTCGAGGCGAAGGACTATCCCGGCCACTACCACCGGGTCGCGTTCCACCCCACCGCCGAGGGCGCCGCGCCGGTGTACATCGAGACCACGCGTCCCGAGCTCATCCCCGCCGTGGTCGCCCTCATCGCCCACCCCGACGACGAGCGGTATGCCGGCCTGTTCGGCACCACGGTCCGCTCACCGCTGTTCGGGGTCGAGGTGCCGGTGCTGGCGCACCCCGCGGCCGAGCCCGACAAGGGCGCCGGCATCGCGATGTGCTGCACCTTCGGCGACCTCACCGACGTGCTGTGGTGGCGCGAGCTGCAGCTGCCCACCCGGTCGGTCATCACGCGCAGCGGCCGGATCCAGGCGGAGGTGCCCGAGTGGCTGGTCGGCGGGCCCGGCGAGGCGCTGTTCACCGAGCAGGTCGCCGGCAAGTCCACCTTCGGCGCGCGCGAGGCGATCGTCGCGGCCCTGCGCGAGTCGGGTGACCTCGACGGCGAGCCCACGCCGACCCAGCGCAAGGCCAACTTCTACGAGCGGGGCGAGAAGCCGCTCGAGATCGTGACCTCCCGGCAGTGGTACATCCGCAACGGCGGCCGCGATGCCGAGCTCAACGCCGCCCTCATCGAGCGGGGTCGCGAGGTCGAGTGGCACCCGGCGTTCATGCGCTCGCGCTACGAGAACTGGGTGAGCGGGCTCAACGGCGACTGGCTGGTCTCGCGCCAGCGGTTCTTCGGCGTGCCGATCCCCGTCTGGTACCCCCTCGACGCGGACGGCGAGCCGGTCTACGACACCCCGCTGGTGCCGTCGGAGGACCAGCTGCCCGTGGACCCGGCCGCGCAGGCACCAGCCGGGTACGACGAGTCGCAGCGCGGCGAGCCCGGCGGCTTCGTCGGCGACCCCGACATCATGGACACCTGGGCGACCTCCTCGCTCACGCCGCAGATCGCCGGCGGCTGGCGCGGCGACGACGCGCTCATGGACCTCGTCTTCCCGATGGACGTTCGTCCGCAGGGGCACGACATCATCCGCACCTGGCTGTTCTCCACGGTCGTGCGCTCGCACTTCGAGTTCGGCTCGGTGCCGTGGCGCAACGCCGCGCTCTCCGGGTGGATCCTGGACCCCGACCGCAAGAAGATGAGCAAGTCCAAGGGCAACGTCGTCACCCCCGAGGACGTCGTCAAGGAGCACTCCGCGGACGCCGTGCGCTACTGGGCGGCCAGCGGCCGGCTCGGGGCCGACGCGGCCTACGACACCGGCCAGATGAAGGTCGGCCGCCGGTTGGCCACGAAACTGTTGAATGCCAGCAAGTTCGCGCTCAGCTTCCCCGAGCCGGCCGCGGGCGCCTCGGTGTCGGAGACGCTCGACCAGGCGATGCTGTCCGCTTTGGACGATGTGATCCGGCAGGCCACCGGCGCGCTGGAGGCTTTCGAGTACACCACCGCGCTGGAGCGGATCGAGCGGTTCTTCTGGGTCTTCTGCGACGACTACCTGGAGCTGATCAAGCAGCGCGCGTACGACGAGGAGGGTGGCGCGGCCACCCAGTCGGCGCGGCTCGCGCTGCGCCGGGCGCTGTCGTCGTTGCAGCGGCTGTTCGCGCCATTCCTGCCGTATTGCACGGAGGAGGCGTGGTCGTGG
>NZ_DASSTI010000142.1:0-56542 GCF_035708005.1 Segeticoccus sp.
CTCGACCACATCCTGCTCAGCCCGGCACTCACGGTGGCTCCCCCGGGAGCCAAGCACCCGGCATACGACTACGACGTGGTGCACACCAACAGTGAGTTCCACGACCAGGACTCCGACCACGACCCGCAGGTCGTGCGGCTGGCGATCCGCGGAGGACGCGGCTGACCCGGAGCCCGACGAGACCACGGTGAGAGGAGGCCGGCCCGGGACCCCAGGGAAGTCCCGGGCCGGCCGTGTGCGGTCAGTACGCCCGGGAACGATCGTGGGCGGCTCGCTGTTGACCCAGTGAGCGAGCCAGAGGAGGAGTCAACGTGAAGCAGAGCGAGCGCACCTACCCGGTGACCCTGACCGACGAGCAGTGGCGAGAGCGGCTGACGCCGCAGGAGTACCAAGTGCTCCGGCAGGCCGGGACCGAGCGACCCGGGGTGGGTGAGTACGTCGACACGGTGACCGAAGGCGTCTACTCCTGCCGGGCGTGCGGGGCCGAGCTGTTCCGCAGCGACACGAAGTTTCCGAGCCACTGCGGGTGGCCGTCCTTCTACGCCCCGCTGGCCGAGGATCGGGTGGAGTACCTCGAGGACAACACCCTCGGGATGCGCCGGGTCGAGGTGCGTTGCGCGAACTGCGGCTCGCACCTCGGGCACGTCTTCGAGGGCGAGGGCTACGACACCCCGACGGACCAGCGCTACTGCGTGAACTCGGTGAGCCTGCGCCTGGAGCCCAAGGCCTGAGGCCGGGCGCTCACAGACATATCCCCGAGACCGGGCCTCGCGCGCAGCCGAGCCGGACCGGGGCGTGCATCATCCCCGAGACCGGGCCTCGCGCGCAGCCGAGCCGGGCGAGCCGGGTGAGTCAGAGCCGAGGTGACGCAGGCTCACGGCGGCCTGGAGCCCGGCATACAGGACGATGAGGGACGCCACCAGGCTGGCCGCGTGCACGCCCGAGGTGAACGCCTCGCCGGCTTCCTGCTGCAGCGCGCTGCCGGCCTGCGCGGGCAGCGACTGGGCGAGGGTCGTGGCCTCCCCCAGCGTGCGCCGGGCCTCGGCCACCACGTCCGACGGCACGCCGGCGACCGTGTCCAGCTGGGTGCGGTAGACGGCCGTGAGCAGGCTGCCGAGCAGCGCGGTGCCGAGCGCCGCGCCGAGCTCGTATGCCGTCTCGGACGTGGCGCTGGCCGCCCCGGCTCGGTCCATCGGCGCGATGGTCAGCACCGCGTCGTTGGTGAGCGTCTCGGCGAGTCCGGCGCCGGTGCCGACGAGGGCGAACAACGCCACGACGTAGCCGCTGCTGGAGCTCGCGGTGACCAGCCACCCGATCGCGTAGCCCGCAGCCGACAGCACCAGGCCGGCGCAGACCACCGTGCCGAGCCGGAACCGGCGGGCCAGGGCCACCGCCGTGAACGACCCGACGACCGACAGCGCCAGCCCGGGCAGGAACCGCAGCGCCGCCTGCACCGGGCTCAGGCCGAGCACGAGCTGGAGGTACTGGGTCAGGAAGAACAGCGCTCCCACGAAGGCGAAGACGCTGAGGAAGTTGCTGGCGAGCGCCACGGTGAACGCACGTTTGCCGAAGAGGCTCAGGTCCACCATCGGGTCGGTGATGCGCTGCTGGCGCCGGAGGAACAGACCCCCGATCGCCACCCCCACCACGATCCCGAGCACCGACGTCACCTCGGGACCGCGCTCGGCGATCTCCTTCACGCCGTAGGTGGCCGGCAGGATGGCTGCCAGTGACAGGGCCGCGCTGGGCAGGTCGTAGCGACCCGCCTCCCGCCGCCGCGACTCCGGCAGCAGCGTCGGCGCCAGGACCAGCAGCAACCCCATGACGGGCAGGTTGATGAGGAACACCGATCCCCACCAGAAGTGCTCGAGCAGCACGCCGCCGAGGATCGGCCCGAGGGAACCTCCGGCGGCGAAGGCCGCGCCCCAGCTGGCGATGGCCACCCGTCGCTGCGTCGGGTCATGGAAGAGGTTGCGCAGCAACGACATCGTCGAGGGCATCAGCGTGGCGCCGGCCACGCCCATCAGCGCGCGGGTGGCGATCAGCGTCTCGGCGTTGGGTGCGTAGGCCGCGGCCAGCGACACCAGCCCGAACAGCGTGGACCCGAGCAGGAGCAGCCGGCGCCGGCCGATCCGGTCGGCCAGCGTCCCCATCGTGACGAGCAGCCCGGCCAGGACGAAGGAGTAGATGTCGACGATCCACAGCAGTTGGGCCGAGCTGGGGTGCAGCGCCTCACTGAGCGCGGGCACGGCGAAGCCGAGCACCGTGGAGTCGATCGACAGCAGGAGCACCGGCAGGGTCAGCACCGCCAACCCGGCCCACTCGCGCCGCCCCGCCCGGCGGGCGGTCATCTACCGCAGGGACGCGAGGAGGTCGGCGACCGGGACGCGGTGACCGGTCGTGAACGGGATCTCCAGGCGCACGTGGCGCCGGGTCTCCGAGCCGCGCAGGTGCCGCATCAGGTCGACGATCCGGCCGAGGTCGTCGGCCTCGAACGCCAGCACCCACTCGTAGTCGCCGAGCGCGAACGAGGCGATCGTGTTGGCGCGCACGTCCGGGTAGTCCCGCGCCATCTGCCCGTGCTCGGCCAGCAGCGCGCGCCGCTCCTTGGCATCGAGCAGGTACCAGTCGTAGGAGCGCACGAACGGGTAGACCGCGATGAACTCCTTGGGGTCCTCGCCGGCGAGGAAGGACGGGAGGTGGCTCTTGTTGAACTCCGCCGGCCGGTGCAGCGCGGTGCCGGACCAGACCGGCTCGACGAGCCGCCCGAACTCGGTGCGCAGCAGGCGGCGGTAGGCGTCCTGCAGCTGCTCGATCCGCTCGGCGTGCCACCAGACCATGAAGTCGGCGTCCGCGCGCAGCCCCGCGACATCGTAGACGCCCCGGATCACGACGTCCTCGCCCGCCAGGTCGCCGAACAGCGCCTCGACCTCGGCGACCACCTTGCTGCGGTCCTCGGGCAGCGGACCGGTCACCTTGAAGACCGACCACATCGTGTAGCGGGTCATGTCGTTGATCGCGCGGATCTGACTGGCGGTCGGCTTGGGGCTCATGCCCTCATTGTGCGCCGGGCGCCCCTCGATCACGGAATCGGGTCAAGGCCGCCAGGGTCGCCTGCGCAGCGGCCCGCCCGGTGCCGATACAGGCCGGTATGCCGACCCCGTCGTAGGCGGCGCCGGCCAGTTCCAGCCCCGGCACCGGTGCCACGGCGGCCCGGATCTGGGCGACGCGGTCCAGGTGACCGACGGCGTACTGCGGCAGGGCCCCGCCCCAGCGTTGGACGAGGGCGTCGACCGGCCGGGGAAGCGGGCGGCCGAGCACGGCGCCCAGGTCGTTCACGGCGGCGCGGATGAGCTCGGGGTCGCCGCGGTGCAGGTCCGCCGTCTCGCCCTGCCGGCCGATCGAGGCCCGCAGCAGCACCACGTCCTGCTCCGCGCCGGCCTTGGCCACCCACCCCCACTTCGCGGCGCTGAACGTCGCGGCCTTCACCACCCGGCCCTCCACCGGCGGGACCAGGAAGCCCGAGGACTCCGCCAGCGCCGGGAGGTGCCCGACCGCCGAGCGGGGCAGCGCCAGCGTGACGATCGCCATCGAGGCGTAGTCGATCTCGTCGAGCCGGGCCGCCGCGGCCGGGACCACGTCGTCGAGCAGCCGGCCTGCCGGACGGGCGGGCAGCGCCAGGACGATCGCGTCGGCGTCGATCGCGCGCGGCGTCGGGACGGGGCCCGCGACCAGACGCCAACCGGTAGCTGTGCGCTCGAGGCGGCGCACGAGCGTGTCGGTCTCGAACTGGACCCCGCGGGCGGCCAGCTGCTCGGTGAGCCGTTCGGCGAACCGGCCGAGGCCGCCGGGCAGTCCCGCGAACACCGGCGGCAGTGCGTTCCCCGTCTCGCGGCGGGCGGCTTCCGCCCGCTGGGCCGCCCGGGCCGCCGCGGCCGTCAGGCTCTCCCCACGGCTGGCCGCGTCCCACAGGGCGGGGACGGACGCCTGCACGGACAGCGCACGGGCGTGCCCGGCATACACACCGCCGAGGAGGGGCTCGACCAAGCGGTCGACGACCGCGGCGCCGAGGTGCTCCTCCACGAGGTCGCCGACGGAGACGTCCCCGGTGAGCGGAGGCCGCGCGGTGTCGGCCTGGGCGCGCTGCACCTCGCGCGGGCTCAGCAGCCCGGCCGCAGCGGTCGGGTCCGAGGGGACGCCCATCAGCGTGCCCTTGGGCATGGGGTGCAGGCGACCACGGGACCAGATGGCGGCACCGACCGGCTCAGGGTGCACCAGCTCCTCGGCGAGGCCGACCTCGGTGGCCAGCTGCACCCCCTCGGGGCGCCGGGCGAGCATGGACTCGGCGCCGACGTCGACGCGCACGCCGGCGACCTCGGCCGAGCGCAGCTTGCCGCCGGGTCGGTCGCGGCCCTCGACGACGAGGACGTCCGGGCGCGGGTCGCTGCGCACGAGCTCCCACGCCGCGGCCAGCCCGCTGATGCCGCCGCCGAGGACGACGACGCGGGGGCGCCGGGGATCGGACGTCAGGTCGGACACGGACCTCAGCCTCTCACCCGGTGTGTGTGACCGATTCGCAACCCGAGCGCTGGAGCCGATCGGGCTGCCGCTGCATCAGAGGAAGTGACCAGGGCGCGCGGCAGCGGCCACCGGGGAAAGGGATGCGGCGATGGGACGGAACGTTGGGTGGAGGGCGCGGCTGGGGCTGGCGCTGGTGGGAGGCGCCGCGGCGACGGCGCTGGTGTTGACCGGCTGTTCGAGCGGTGGGTCCGGCTCCAGCGCCGGCAGTGCTGCGGCGGACAGCTCCGGGGGCGCGAGCCTGTCGCGTCCGGGCGAAGCCTCGGGTGGGCAGGCCCGGCACGCGGCGTCGTCCGCGGCGCCCGCGGTGGGCCACGGCAACCCGGCGAACCTGCCGCAGCCCGGCACCGGTCAGGACCGCAAGATCACCCGCGACGCGGGCGTGACGATCCGCGTGGAGCGGATCCGCAAGGCGGCGGGCCAGGTGCGACAGGTCGCCGCCCGGGAGCAGGGCTACGTGCAGTCCGAGCAGATCGGGGACGTCGGTGAGCAGCCGGTTCCGCTCGAGGGCGAGGGCAACAGCGACGGCAACAACGGCAACGAGTTCGGCGGCGAGGGACAGCTGACGCTGTCGGTGCCGGCCGACCGCCTGGACGACACCCTGCATCGGCTGGCCGACGTCGGCACGGTCACCGACCAGTGGATCACCAGCCAGGACGTCACCAGCCAGTACGTCGACACCCAGAGCCGGCTGGCCACCCAGCGCGAGAGCGTGGCGCGCGTGCGAGCCCTGATGCAGAAGGCCACCCGCATCAAGGACATCGTCACGATCGAGAACGAGCTGCGCGAGCGCGAGGCGACCCTGGAGTCGCTGGAGGCGCAACTGGCCTCGCTGAAGGACAACGTCGCCCGCTCCACCGTCGAGGTGTCGCTGAGCACCACCGCCACGCCGAAGCCGGTGCCGGCGTCCTTCCCCAACGGGTTCGGGCAGGGCCTGGTCACCGGGTGGCACGGCTTCGTCACCGCCGTCTCCGTGGTGGTCACCGTGCTGGGCGTCGCGCTGCCGTTCCTCGGGCTTGGTGCCGTCGTGCTGGTCCCGCTGGCGTGGTGGTGGCGCCGGCGCCGCACCGCCGCGAACCCGACGACACCGGCCACCACAGGCTGACCCACACCGGGCCGACCCATCCCGAAGGGCCTTGACAGCGGACGCCCGGGCAAAGTCCTTCATCTCGAGATCGGGGTGAGCGATGAGCCGTGACGGCCCGACCGCAATCTCGACTGGCAGTCCCCGGCCCCGGGATGGCTCCGCCGGCGTGTCGCGCGGCGTGTCGCGGAGTACTGCCAGTTGAGATTGCGGCGTGCGCGGCCGCCCCGCCGCGCCGACCAGGCGGTCGAGCGGGTCGGGTGGCCCGGCAGGTCAGCTGGTCGAGGGGTGCACCGTCCGGCGCAGCGCCCGGTAGGCGTCGCGGACCCGCTTGCCGGGGCCCTGTTCGCCGGGTTCGAGCTCGGTGGTGCGCAACACGTCCCAGTCGGGCAGGTCGGCGCCCTCCCGCCGGGCCAGCACCGTGGCGGCCTGGCGGGCGGCGCCGAGGGCGACGTACTCCGCCGGCGAGGGCACGACGACCGGCACGCCGAAGATCACGGACGCCGCTTGCTGGACCACCGAGGACCGGGCGGCGCCGCCGATGAGCAGGACCCGCTCGACGGCGATCCCCTGCGCGACGAGGGCGTCGATCCCGTCGGCGAGGCCACAGAGCATGCCCTCGACGGCGGCGCGGGCCAGGTTCTCCGGGGTCGCGTTGGCGCGGGTGACCCCGCCCAGGGTGCCGGTCGCCTCCGGCAGGTCCGGGGTGCGCTCACCGTCGAGGTAGGGCAGCAGCACCAGCCCACCCGCTCCCGGCTCGGCGGCGGTGGCCAGCCGCTCGAGCCCGGCGAGGTCGGTGTCGAGCAGCTGCGCCGCAGCGGTGAGCACGCGGGCGGCATTGAGGGTGCAGACCAGCGGCAGGTACTGCCCGGTGGCATCGGCGAACCCGGCGACGAAGCCGCTGGCGTCGGCAGTCGGCCGCCCGTGTGCGGCGAACGCCGTGCCGCTCGTGCCGAGGGAGACCACGACGTCGCCGGGGCGGATGCCGAGCCCGAGGGCGGCCCCCATGTTGTCGCCGGTGCCCGGACCGACCAGCAGCCCGTCGGGCGTCTCCCCCGCCGCGTCCCAGGGCGCGAGCACGGACGGGGTCCCGATCCGGCGGCCGAAGGCGCGCTCGAGCAGGTCGAGGCGGTACTCCCCCGTCGCCGGCGACCAGTAGCCGGTCCCCGACGCGTCACCCCGGTCCGTGACCAGCGTGGTGACGACCTCCGGCTCGCGGGACAGCAGCCGGCCGGTGATCCAGTCGTGCGGCAGCACCACCGAGGCCGCGCGGGCCGCGTGCTCCGGCTCGTGCTCGGCCAGCCAGCGGACCTTGCTGACGGTGAAGCTCGCGAGGGGCACCGACCCGACGGCGTCGGCCCACGCCTGCGCCCCGCCCAGCTCGGTGACGAGGTCGTGCGCCGCGCCGGCCGACCGCGTGTCGTTCCACAGCAGCGCCGGCCGCACGACCCGTCCCGCCTCGTCGAGGGTCACCATCCCGTGCTGCTGGCCGCCGATCGCGATGGCGCTCACGCCGTCCAGGAGCCCGCCCGCGGTCGCCTCCTGCAGCGCTGACCACCAGGCCGCCGGGTCGACCTCGGTGCCCTCGGGGTGGGCCGCCCGCCCCTCGCGGACCACCGTGCCGGTCGCTGCCTCGCAGACGAGAACCTTGGTGGACTGCGTCGAGGAGTCCACCCCTGCCACCAGAGCTGTGCCGGAACCCATGGGCCGCATCCTCGCAGCCTCTCACTCGGGGACGATGCAGACCTTGCCGGTGGCACCCGCGGCCGCGACGGCATACGCCTCGTCGGCCTGCTCGAGCGGATAGCGGTGGGTGACGATGCGTTCGGGGCGCAGCCCCCAGCGCACGAGGTCCTCCACCAGCGTGGCCATGTGCCCCAAGGAGGTGACCCACGAGCCGTGGACGGTGATCTGCGGGTGGATCAGCAGCGGGGAGACGTCGATCTCCAACCGCCCGCCCTCGCCGACGAACGCGCACCGCCCCCAGGTCCGGGTGGCCGCCAGGGCGGTGGCCCGCGCCGCCCCGCTGCCGGAGGCGTCCATGGTGGTGGAGCAGCCGCGGCCCCCGGTGAGCTCCCGCACCGCCTCGACGGCGTGCTCGTCGGCCGGGAGCGCGTGGTCGACCACGCCGAGCTCCAGCGCCAGCTGGCGCCGCTCGGCGGAGACGTCGGTGCCGATCACCGGCCCGGCGCCCATCGCCCGCCCCATCATCGCGGCGGCCAGTCCGACCGGCCCCAGCCCGGTCACGAGGAGCTGGTCCCGTCCCGACACCGTGAGCCGGAGCAGCGCCTCGTATGCCGTCCCGAAGCCGCACGAGACGAGCGCACCGTCGACGAACGACAGGGGCGCCGGCAGGAGCAGGCAGCTGCGCTCCTCGGCGAGGAGGTACTCCGCGTGTCCCCCGTCGCGCTGCCAGCCGTGGGCAGCTCGGGAGGGGTCGGTGCAGCCGATCTCGTAACCGTGCCGGCACTCGTCGCACAGTCCGCAGCCGACGATGTGGTAGACCGCGACCCGGTCCCCGACGGCCAACCGGCGTGTGCCCGGACCCACGGCCACCACCTCGCCGGCGGGTTCGTGGCCGGCGATGACTCCTTGGTAGGCCTCGGGGCCGGAGCCGAGGTGCTCTCGGTAGATCGCGCGGATGTCGCTGCCGCAGATCGAGGACGCCCGCACCCGCAGCAGGACCTGCCCGTGACCCGGCTCCGGGACGTCGACCTCCACGTGCTCGACCGTGCTGTCGCCCGGGAGCCGAACCGCCCTCACGAGGTCCAGGACCCCAGCGTCGCCCGGGCGCCGACGGAGTGCAGCGAGTCGAGCGCCTTGGTGTAGGCGGCGACGAAGCGCGGATCGTCGACGAGGTCGCCGAACAGGGAGCGGTCCTGCAGGAAGGCCAGGGGCTCCTGCCGTTGGCGCTGTGCCCGCTCCATGAGCCGGTCGCGGAGCCGGTCGACCACCTCGATCGGCTGTCCCTGCTCGTCGACGCCCTCGGCGTAGCGCGCCCATGAGGCGACGACAAGGGCAGAGCGCTCGATCGGTCCTCCGGCGGCCAGTTCCTCGCGGATCACCGGCACCAGCCACTTGGGGATCCGGTCGGAGCTCTCGGCGCACAGCCGTGCCAACGTGTCCCGGATCTCCGGGTTGGCGAACCGCTCGATCAGCTGGTGCTCGTAGCGGTCGAGATCCACTCCGGGCACGGGTCGCAGGGTCGGCTGCCCCTCCTCGCGCATGTAGCCGAGCAGGAAGTCGACGAACAGCTGGTCCTGGCACACCTCGTGGGCGTAGCGGTAGCCGGACAGGTAGCCCAGGTAGCACAGCGCCTGGTGGCTGGCGTTGAGCAGCCGCAGCTTCATCAGCTCGTAGGGCATGACGTCGGCGACCACCTGCACGCCGACGTCCTCGTAGGCCGGCCGCCCTTGGGGGAAGTGGTCCTCCAGCGCCCACTGCGTGAACGGCTCGGTCACCACCGGCCAGCCGTCCTCGACCCCGAACTCCTCGGCCACGCGCTTGCGGTCCTCCTCGGTGGTCACCGGCGTGATCCGGTCGACCATCGAGTTCGGGAAGGCGACCTGCGCCTCGACCCAGTCGGCGAGCCCTGGGTCCTTCAGCCGCGCGAAGGCGGTGACCATCGTGTGCGCCACCTCGCCGTTGCCCTGGATGTTGTCGCACGACATCACGGTGAATGCCGGTGTGCCCTCTGCCTTTCGACGAGCGAGGGCCTCGGTGATGAAGCCGAACACCGACTGCGGCGTGGCGCCCGGCTGCAGGTCGGCCTGCAGCACCGGGTCCGAGGGGTCGAACTCTCCGGTCGAGGGGTGGAAGTGGTAGCCGCCCTCGGTGATGGTCAGGGACACGATCCGGGTCGTCGGCGCGCTCATGACCGCGAGCACGGCCTCCGGGTCGTCGGGGGCGAACAGGTAGTCGGTGATCGACCCCACCACCCGCGCGTCCATCGAGCCGTCCGGGTGCTTGACCACCAGCGTGTAGAGGCCGTCCTGCGCCTGCAGCACGTCGGCCATCCGCTTGTCGCCGGGCATGGTGCCGACCCCGCAGATGCCCCAGTCGGTCGCCTCGCCCCGCTCGAGCAGGCGGTCGAGGTACATCGCCTGGTGGGCCCGGTGGAAACCCCCGACGCCGAAGTGGACGATGCCCGTGCTCACCTGGGACCGGTCGTATGACGGGACCGTCACCCTCTCGCCCAACGTCCCCAAGGCCTGTTGCGTGAGTCGGGTCACGACTTCTCCTCCCTCGTGGTGGTCTCGACCGCGCTACTTGATGGCGCCCAGCGACAGACCCTGCACCAGCTTGTCCTGCGCCGCGAAGCCGGCCGCCAGCACGGGCAGCGAGATCACCAGCGAGGCGGCACAGACCTTCGCGAGGAACAGCCCCTGGCTGGTGACGAAGCCGGTCAGGTAGACGGGAGCGGTCTGGGCGACGGTGCCGGTGAGGACACGGGCGAACAGCAGCTCGTTCCAGCTGAAGATGAAGCAGATCAGCGCCGCTGACGCGAGGCCCGGGGTGATCACCGGCGCGACGACCGACACCAGGGTCCGTGGCAGCCCGGCGCCGTCGATCTGCGCCGCCTCCAACATCTCCACGGGCACCTCGGCCAGGAAGGAACGCAGCATCCACACCGCGATCGGCAGGTTCATGGAGGTGTAGAAGATGATCAGCAACCAGACGTTGTCGAGGAACCCGATCTTCTGCGCGAACAGGTAGATCGGCAGCAGCCCGGCGACCACCGGCAGCATCTTGGTCGACAGGAAGAAGAACATCACGTCGCTCCACCGCTTCACCGGCCGGATCGACAGGGCGTAGGCCGCGGGGAAGGAGATCACGAGCACCAGGATCGTCGAGATGATGCTCGCGGTGGCGGAGTTCAGGATCGGCGGCCACGGGTTGGAGCTGAAGAACTGCTCGTAGCCCTGGAAGGTCAACGGCGCGGCGACGGACGGCGGGTTGGTGGCGGCGCTCTCCTCGCTGTGGAAGGAGGTCAGCAGCATCCACAGGATCGGGATGAAGAAGATGATGCCGATCACCCAGGCGACGACCCCGAGCGCCATCGTGCTCCGTTTGCCGGCAGTCCCGGGCGGGCCGTGGTGCCGCACGCCGTGCCGTTGCGAGGTGCCCTGCGGGGCGATCGCCGTCATCTCAGCTCTCCTCCTTGAGCAGGGTCGACACGGTCCGCAGCGCGAACGTGGCGATGAGGATGGTCCCGACCACCACGACGACACCCTCGGCCGAGGCCACACCGTAGTCGTGGGCCACGTAGAAGTTCTGGTAGATGTCGTAGGGCAGGTTGGCGGTGCCCAGGCCGCCGGAGGTGATGGTGAAGACGTGGTCGAAGTTCTGCACGATGTAGACCGCGCCGAGCAGCACGCTGAGCTCGAGGTAGCGCCGCAGGTGCGGCAGCGTCATGTGGGTGAAGATCTGCCACGGGCTGGCGCCGTCGATGCGCGCGGCCTCCAGGACGTCGAGCGGCTTGCTCTGCAGGCCCGCGAGGATGATCAGCATCATGAACGGCGTCCACTGCCACACCAGGGCGGCGATGATGGCCCCGAGCGGGAAGCTGCTGATCCAGTCCGGTTGCGGCGCGTTGTCCCCGAGGATCCACGTGAGCACGCCGTTGAACAGCCCGTAGTCGGGGTTGTAGAGCGCGTGCTTCCAGATCAGGGCCGCCGCCACCGGCACGATGAGGAACGGCGCGATCATGAGGGTCCGCACGACGCCGCGTCCGCGGAACTTGCGGTCCAGCAGCAGCGCGATCACCAGCCCCAGCACGAGGCTGATCAGGACGACCGCGACCGTGAGGATGATCGTCACCAGGATCGCCTGCACGGTGTTCACGTTGCTGAGCACGCGCCGGTAGTTGTCGATGCCGGTGAAACCGCGTTGGTCGGGGTAGTAGGCGTTCCAGTCCATGAACGAGATCACCAGCGTGGCCACCATGGGCAGCTGGGTGACGATGATCATGAACACGAGGGCGGGCATCAGCGGGGCGCGGCGCGCCCACTGGCCCACGCGCTGCTTGGTGCCCTGCCCGCCACTTCGCCTGCGCTCGCGCTGGCGTTCGGAGGCGCTGGGGACGGCGACGCTCATGCCGGGATCCTCGCGAAGTATCGGAGCGCAGCGGAGAACTTCGTGGGGTGGTTCATGGGTCTACTTCCCTTCCCGTGACCGGTACACCTCGGCGACGTCCGCCGCCACCGCCTGTCCGCGGCTCAGCGCCTCGTCGACCGACATCTGCCCGGCGATCGCGGAGCTGACGTACTGCGACACCTGGGTGCCGAGCGCCGGGAACTCCGGGATGTCGACGAACTGGATCCCCGGCACCGGTCTCGGCTGGACGCCCGGGTCATCCGGGTTGGCGCTCTTCATCGCCTTCAGGGTCGGCTCGGCGAAGGCGCCGGCGACCTTGAGGTAGTTCTTGTTGTGGTACGTCGACTCGCGTTTGCCGGCGGGAACGGCGGACCACCCGATCTCCTTGCCGACGAGCTGCTCGTACTCCTTGCTCGAGGCCCACGAGATGAACTTCCAGGCGTTGCTCTTGTGGGTGCTGGCCTCCTGGACCGCCCAGGCCCACGTGTAGAGCCACCCGGAGCTCTTCGTCTTGACCACCGGTGCCGGTGCGTAGCCGATCTTTCCGCGCACCGGGGACGTCTTCGCCTCCAGGGACCCGGCCGCGGACGTGGCGTCGTACCACATGGCCACGTGCCCCTGGATCAGGTCGTTGAGGCACTCGGTGAAGCCGGCCTGGGCCGCGCCGCGTTCCCCGTGCTTGCGGACGAGGTCCACGTAGAAGTTCGTCGCCTTCTTGAAGCCATCGGTGTCGACCTTCGCGTGCCAGTCCTTGGTGAACCAGGTGCCGCCGAAGGTGTTCACCACCGTCGTGAGCGGGGCGAAGATCTGCCCCCACCCCGGCTGGCCGCGCAGGCAGATGCCCGCCATGCCCGGCTTGGCGTGGTCCACCTCGGCGGCGATCTTGGCGACCTGGGGCCACGTCGGGTGCGCCGGCATCGTGATGCCCTTGGCCTGCAGGACGTCCTTGCGGTACATGAGGAAGGAGGACTCACCGTAGAACGGCTCGGAGTAGACGTGGCCGTTGTGGCTCAGCGCGGAGCGCAGTGCCGGGAAGATGTCCTTCTGGTCGAAGGCCTTGTCCTTCTTCAGGTACGGGTCCAACGAGGCGATCCAGCCCGCCTTCGCATAGATCGGGACCTCGAAGTTGCTCAGGGTGGCCACGTCGTAGATGCCCGCCTGGCTCGAGAACTCCTGGCTGATCTTGTCTCGCACGTCGTTCTCCGGCAGCACGGTGAAGTTCACCTTGATGCCGGTCTTCGCCGTGAAGTACTTCGGGGTCAGCTTCTGCAGATCCACCATCTGCGGGTTGTTGACCATGAGCACGTTGATGCTTCCGCCGCCCGCGCTGCCGGCGCCGCCGCCCCAGCCCCGGAAGCCACCACAGCCGCTCAACGACGCGGCGACGGTGACCACCACTGCCGCGCCTACCACTCGCCGCGCCCGTCGCTGCATCGATGCACTCCTCGGTCGGCCAACGTCGTCGGGGGAAAACGAACGCTCATATGAGCACCGTTCTGCTCACCAGTCAGTGAACCGACGCGGCCCACACGTGTCAAGAGGTGTGCAACAATTGGGCACCGTAGCGCTCATATGAGCGCTTGGTCCGGAGGAGGTGGCCGTGGTCGCAGCGCCCGCGCGGGGACCGGCCGAGCTCGTCCTCATGGCGTCGGTCGCGCGTCGACACTTCCTCGACGGCCACTCCAAGGTCGAGATCGCCGAGGAGTTCGGGATCAGCCGGTTCAAGGTCGCGCGCCTGCTGGACACCGCACTCACCTCGGGCGTCGTGCGCATCGAGATCGCCGCCCACGGCGACATCGACGTCGACCTGTCCGACCGGCTGCGCAACTGCTTCGGGCTCACCCATGCCCTCGTGGTCGACACCGCGGAGGAGGACCTGTCGGCCCTGCGCCGCTGCCTCGGGCAGACCGCCGCCGAGCTCGCCAGTGAGATCGTCGGTGACGGCGACGTCCTCGGCCTCGCCTGGGCGCGGTCGGTCCACGCGATGACCAGCCAGCTCACCACGCTCCCGCGCGTGCCGGTCGTCCAGCTCACCGGCGCCCTCTCCCGCCCCGACATGGACGAGAGCTCGGTGGACCTGGTGCGTGACGTCGCGCGCATCACCCGCGGGCCGGCATACGTCTTCTATGCGCCGATGATCATGCCGGACGCGACGAGCGCCCGAACCCTCCGACGCCAGCGTGAGGTGGTCAAGGCGTTCGACCAGTTCCCTTCGGTGACCAAGGCGTTCGTCGGGATCGGCCACTGGTCGGCCGGTGCCTCCACCCTGTTCGACGCGATGACGGAGGAGGAGCGCGCGCACCTGGCGGAGCGGGGCGTGATCGGCGACGTCTCCGGTGTCTTCGTCTCGGCGAAGGACAAGCCCGTTCGTGGCCCCATCAGCAAGCGCATCGTCGCGATCGACTACGACGCGATGCGCGCCATCCCCGAGGTGATCGCGATTCCCTACGGCCGGCAGAAGGCCCCCGCCGTGCGTGCAGCCATCGGGAGCGGGCTCGTCAACGGACTCGTGACGCACGGCTCCCTCGCGCGCGCCCTGCTGGATCGATAGGCACGACAGAGGCATCCGCGAATCTTCCCGTTTCCCAGCGGCGCCCCGGCATCTGTGCGTCAATGGATGGGCCGTTGTTGGGCGACAGCCCTTGGTGAGACGCACCGAGCTGTGCCGACGGGAGGAACAGCGATGAATCCGACGAGACGGCGCGCGATCCGTTGGGCGAGCGCGGTGGTGGCGGTGGCGGCGACAGTCCCCTTGACCGCGGTGGCGACCGCGTCAGCCGCGAGCGGACCGCCGACCCACCGACAGGGCCACGGGTGGACCACGGTCCACGTCTGCGATCCGGCCGGGAAGGCTCCCTACAAGTACACGATCGACGTGGGGCCACTCGGCTCGATCAACGACCAGAAGGGCTACGTCGCCTTCGCGAACAACACCTACAAGTACTACCGCTTCAGCCACGGGCAGTTCACCGTGAAGGACGCCCCGGCCAAGCCGGTCGAGGTCGGCGGACTGCACTACGCCAAGGGTCACAACCACGACCCACTGACGGCAACGGTGGTCTCAGGCCCCAAGTGCCGGCGTTGAGCCGACCCGGCGTCAGGTCCGGGCCGAGACCTCGTGGACCAGCTCCACGACCCGCGTGATCACGTCGGGGTCGGTCTCGGGCAGCACCCCGTGGCCGAGGTTGAACACGTGCCCCGGGGCTTTGCGGCCCTCTGCGACGATCTCGCGCACCCGCTCCGCGAGCGGCTCCCACGGCGCGAACAGGAGAGCGGGATCAAGGTTGCCCTGCACGGCATACTGTCCACCGGTGCGCGCGACCGCGTCGGCGAGGGACACCCGGTAGTCCACCCCCACCACCTCGGTGCCGGCGCTGCCCATGAGGTCAAGCAGCTCGCCGGTGCCCACGCCGAAGTGGATGCGCGGCACGCCGAGCGGCTCCACCGCCGCGAGCGCGGCCCGCGAGTGCGGCAGCACGAACCGCTCGTAGTCCGCCCGGGACAGTGCCCCCGCCCAGGAGTCGAAGAGCTGGACGGCCGATGCGCCGGCTTCCACCTGCACCTTCAGGAAGGTGCCCGCGAGCTGGGCGAGCCGGTGGCACAGGTCGTGCCACAGCGCCGGGTCGCCGTGCATGAGCGCCTTGGTGCGGGCGTGGTGCCGGGAGGGGCCGCCCTCGACCAGGTAGGACGCCAGTGTGAACGGCCCGCCGGCGAAGCCGATGAGGGGCGTGGGCCCGAGCTCACGCACCAGCAGGTGCACCGACTCGGTGATGTCCGGGACGTCGTCCGGGGTCAGCTCGGGCAGCCGGTCCAGGTCGGCGCGGGTGCGGAAGGGATCGGCGACGACCGGGCCGATCCCGGCGACCAGGTCGATGTCGACCCCCACGGCTGCCACCGGCACCACGATGTCGCTGAAGAAGATGGCGGCGTCCACCCCGTGCCGTCGCACCGGCTGCATGGTGATCTCGGCGACCAGCTCCGGCCGGCGACAGGCCTCGAGCATCGGCACGCCCTCGCGGAGCGCACGGTACTCCGGCAGCGAGCGGCCGGCCTGCCGCATGAACCACACCGGGGTCTGCTCCACCTGCTCCCCGCGGGCGGCACGGAGGAGCAGGCTGGACGAGGCGGAGGGAGCGGCGGTCATGCGGCCGATCCTCGCACGATCAGGACCACCCCGATCCGGCGTGGCCTGCCACGCAAGGGCACCTTCCCGACATACCCTCGTCTCGTGGGCACCCGAAGCCTCCCCGGGGAGAGCTCTGCAGACTTCACCCGCGCACTGCACGACCTACGTGCCGCCCGGGTGCGCCCTGAGGTGCGCCTCACCGAGATGCCGGCCCCGACCCGGATCGCGCCGCATGCGGTCGCCCTCAGCGCCGACGTGCGGCCGCTGGCGGGCCACGACGACGAGGACGACCTGGGCACGGGCCGGTTCGTGCTGCTGCACGACCCGGCCGAGCCCGAGCCGTGGGGTGGGGCCTGGCGCGCAGTGACCTTCGCCCGAGCCGAGCTCGAGCCCGAGATGGGCGCCGACCCGATGCTGGGGGCGGTCGGCTGGTCGTGGCTCCTCGACGCCCTCGACGCCCACGGCTTGGGATACGCGGCCGAAGGTGGCACGGTGACCCGTGTGCTTTCCGAAGGTTTCGCCTCACTCGGTGACCGGCCGCCGACCGTCGAGATGGAGGTGCGCGCCTCCTGGACCCCCACGGACGGCCGGCTCGCCGACCACCTGGAGGCGTGGGCGGACGTGCTGTGCACCATCTCCGGATTGCCGCCCCTGCCGGACGGTGTCGTCGCCCTGCCGGCGCAGCGCCGATGACCGCTGAGGACCACACCGACGAGTCCCTCGAGGACGTGCCGGTGCCGGTCGTCGACGAACCGGCGGACGGCGTGCCTGACGTGGTCGCTGACGCCGAGCTTCTCGCCAAGGCGGCCGAGGCGGTGCGCAGTGGCCGCGGGCCGGTGGCCATCGACGCCGAGCGCGCCTCCGGCTACCGCTACGGCCAGCGGGCCTACCTGGTCCAGCTGCGCCGCGAGGGCGCCGGCACCTGGCTGATCGACCCCATCGCCTGCCCCGACCTCACCACCCTGGAGGTGGCGATCGGCGATGCGGAGTGGGTGCTCCACGCCGCCACGCAGGACCTGCCCTGCCTCGCGGAGCTCGGCCTGCGGCCGCGCCACCTCTTCGACACCGAGCTCGGCGGGCGGCTCGCGGGCCTGCCCCGGGTCGGGCTCGCCGCCGTCGTCGAGCACTACCTCGGGGTCACCCTCGCCAAGGAGCACTCGGCGGTCGACTGGTCCAGCCGGCCGCTTCCCGAACCATGGCTGCGCTACGCCGCGCTCGACGTCGAGCTCCTCGTCGAGGCCCGCGACCGGCTCAAGGAGGACCTGCGCCGGCAGGGCAAGCTCGGCTGGGCCGAGCAGGAGTTCGCGGCCCTCACCTCGTTCACCGGTCCCCCGCCCCGCAGCGAGCCGTGGCGCCGCACCTCCGGCATGCACAAGGTCCGCAGCCGGCGGCAGGCCGCCCTCGTGCGAGAGCTGTGGCAGACCCGGGACGAGATCGCGCGCACCCGTGATGTCTCCCCGGGCCGTGTGCTCCCGGACTCCGCGCTCATCGAGCTCGCACTGCGCGAGCCACACAGCGGCGCCGAGCTGGGCGACATCCGGGCCCGGGGCGCTCGGCGCTATCAACGCCAGTGGTTCGCCGCGCTCCGGCGCGGGCGCGCCCTTTCCGAGCAGGACCTGCCCGCGCTCACCGTGCGCAACGACGGCCCTCCGCCGGCGCGCGTGTGGGCCGACCGGGACCCCGTCGCCGCCGCCCGGCTGAACGAGACCCGCGAGACGCTCAAGGCCTTCTCCGAGGAGAACGGCGTGCCGGTCGAGAACCTGCTCACCCCCGACCTGCTGCGCCGGGTGCTGTGGAGCCCGCCGGCCGACACCTCGGTGGGCGGCTTCGCCGCCGCACTGACCGAGCAGGGCGCCCGCGGCTGGCAGGTTGAGATCACCGCGCCGCTCCTGGCCCACGCCGTGGCCCGGCACCCGGGCGAGTGAGGGCGGGCTCACGTCGGGCACTCTCGCCGGTTGAAGTTACTCGCGAGTAGCATCGGCCGCGTCCCACCTCACTGACGTCGCCGGGAGGCCGCATCGTGCCCCGCACACTCCGTGAGGTCGTCTTCGTCGACGGCGTCCGCACGCCGTTCGGACGAGCAGGGGAGAAGGGCATGTACGCCCAGACCCGCGCCGACGACCTCGTCATCGCCTGCATCCGTGAACTGCTCCGTCGGCACCCCGAGCTGCCACCCGAGCGGGTCGACGAGGTGGCCCTGGCCGCCACGACGCAGATCGGCGACCAGGGCCTGACCCTGGGCCGGGTCGCGGCCCTGCTCGCCGGGCTGCCCCGGACCACACCGGGCTTCTCCATCGACCGGATGTGCGCCGGCGCGATGACGGCCGTGACGACGACCGCCTCCGAGATCGCCGTCGGCGCGTGCGACGTCACCGTCGCCGGCGGCGTGGAGCACATGGGCCGCCACCCGATGGGCGAGGGCGTCGACCCCAACCCGCGGATCCTCGCCGAGAAGCTCGTCGACCCCTCCGCCCTCGTCATGGGCGAGACCGCCGAGAACCTGCACGACCGCTTTCCGCACCTCAGCCGCGAGCGCGCCGACCGGTTCGCCCTCGCCAGCCAGCGCAAGCTGCGGCGCGCCCAGGAGAGCGGCCAGGTGGGGCCCGAGCTGGTGCCGGTCGCCACGTGGCACGCCGAACGGGGCTGGGGACTCGCCACGGTCGACGAGCCACCCCGTCCCGACACCACGCTGGAGGACCTCGCCGGGCTGCGGACCCCGTTCCGGCCCCACGGCCGGGTCACCGCCGGCAACAGCGCAGGGCTCAACGACGGCGCCACGGCCTGCCTGCTCGCCGCCGAGGACACCGCCCGCGAGCTGGGTCTGCCGGCGCGGATGCGCCTGGTCGGCTACGCCTTCGCCGGGGTCGACCCGGAGGTCATGGGCGTCGGGCCGATCCCCGCCACCGAGAAGGTGCTGCGGCGGACCGGCCTGTCGATCGCAGACATCGGCCTCTTCGAGCTCCACGAGGCGTTCGCCGTCCAGGTGCTCGCGTTCCTCGACCACTTCGGCCTCCCCGACGACGACGAGCGGGTCAACGCCTACGGCGGGGCGATCGCCGTCGGGCACCCGCTCGCCTCCTCCGGCGTCCGGCTGATGACCCAGCTCGCCCGGCAGTTCGAGGAGCACCCCGAGGTCCGCTACGGCCTCACCGCCATGTGCGTCGGGATCGGCATGGGCGGGGCGGTGGTCTGGGAGAACCCCCACGCCCTGGGAGGCCCAGCCGCCACGAGCCCCGCCACGTCCGCCCGCTCGCCGAAGGAGTCCTGATGAGCACCGCGTCGAACGCGGCCCCGTCGGCCGCCGAGCTCCACGCCGCCTTCCCCGACGAACGGGTCACGCACAGCCACGTCCAGGACGTGGACCTGCCCGGTGGCGCCGGGCGGTTCGCCCTGCTCACGCTGGACAACGGCGAGGACCACACCAGACCCAGCACCCTCGGCCCCGCCTCGCTGACCGAGCTCGGCCTGGTGCTGGACCGGCTGCGCACCCGCGCCGAGGCCGGCGAGATCGTCGGCATCGGCGTGACCGGCAAGCCGTTCGTCTTCGCGGTCGGCGCGGACCTGAAGGGGGTCGCCACCATCACCGAGCGGGACCATGCACTCGTGATCGGTCGCCTCGGCCACCAGGTGCTGGGCCGACTGCACGGTATGCCGGTCCCCACCTTCGCGTTCACCAACGGCGTGGCACTGGGCGGCGGAGTCGAGATCGGCCTGCACTGCGACTACCGCACGCTGTCCTCGGGCGTGCCGGCGCTCGCCCTCCCCGAGTGCTTCCTCGGCCTCGTGCCCGGCTGGGGTGGCTGCACGCTGCTGCCCCGCCTCGTCGGCCCGGAGCTGGCGCTCAAGGTCATCCTGGAGGGGCCGCTCAGCAACAACCGCATGCTCACCGGTCCGCAGGCGTTCGGGCTCGGGATGGCCGATGCCCTCTTCGAGCCCGCGGCCTTCCTCGAGGACTCCCTGCGCTGGGCAGCCGGTGTCATCTCGGGCGAGGTGACCGTCGAACGGGCCCCGGCCAGCCACGACGAATCCGCATGGGAGGCAGCCGTTTCCGCGGCCAAGCAGCTGGTGGACGAGAAGACCGGAGGAGCCGCTCCGGCGCCGTACCGCGCGCTGGAGCTCGTGCGCGCAGCCCGCACCGCGAGCCGCGAGGAGGGCTTTGCCGCCGAGGAGGAGGCGCTGGCCGACCTGCTCATGAGCGACGAGCTGCGGGCAGGGCTCTACGCCTTCGACCTGGTGCAACGACACGCCAAACGGCCCGCCGGCGCGCCGGACCGGAGCCGGGCCCGGCCGGTCACCAAGGTCGGTGTCGTCGGGGCGGGACTGATGGCGAGCCAGCTCGCGCTGCTCTTCGTCCGACGGCTCAAGGTGCCGGTCGTGCTCACCGACCTGGACCAGCAGCGGGTGGACCAGGGAGTGGCCTGGGTGCACGCCGAGATCGACAAGCTGGTCGAGAAGGGTCGGCTCGGTGGCGACGGGGGCAACCGCCTGCGAGCCCTGGTCAGCGGATCGACGAGCACGGAGAGCTTTGCCGATGCCGACCTGGTCATCGAGGCGGTCTTCGAGGAGCTCTCCGTCAAGCAGCAGGTCTTCGCCGAGGTGGAGCAGGTCGTCTCCCCCGACTGCGTGCTGGCCACGAACACCTCCTCGCTGTCGGTGAGCGCCATGGCTGCAGGCCTGCGGCACCCCGAGCGGGTGGTGGGGTTGCACTTCTTCAACCCGGTCGCCGTGATGCCGTTGCTGGAGGTGATCCGCGGTGACCGCACCGACGACGCAACGCTGGCCACCGGGTTCGCAGCCGGGAAGGCCTTGCGCAAGAGCTGCGTCCTGGTGAAGGACTCCCCCAGCTTCGTGGTGAACCGGTTGCTCGGCCGGTTCATGGCCGAGGTCGGGCGGATCGTCGACGAGGGGACGCCGCTCGAGGTCGCCGACCGGGCCTTCGCGGGGCTGGCCCCGATGCCACCGTTCGTGCTCATCGGCCTGGTCGGCCCCACCATCGCGCTGCACAACACCGAGACGCTGCACGAGGCCTTCCCGGAGCGGTTCCCCGTGCCCGAGAGCCTGCGTCGGGTGGTGGCGGCCGGCAAGCGTCGGTACTACACCCAGGAGGCGGGTCGTCCCCGGCTGGACCCGGAGGTCGTCGAACTGCTGCCGGAACCGGTGCCCCCGGTGGTGCTCCACGAGCCGCAGGTGCGCGACCAGGTGCTCGAGGCGCTCGCCGAGGAGGCACGGCTCATGCTCGACGAGGGCGTGGTGGCGAGCGCCCGCGAGCTCGACCTCGCGATGCTCACCGGCGCCGGGTTCTCGTTCTGGAACGGCGGCCTGACGCCGTTGCTGGACCGGATCGGGGTGGCGGAGCGAGTGACCGGATCGCGGTTCCTGCCTGGTGGCGTCGCCTCCGTGCCGCCCGCAGCCGCAGGTTGAGGACACGTCCAACCGGCCGGGCTGTTCCGGCGTCCCAGCAGAGGAGGCGCGTGGAGACTCGCCGACGTCACATCCCGGGCGATATCTCACATGTGATCTAGATTGGTCGACATGACTGAGGACTACCTCGCACGCATCGGGACGCTGATTCGCGACGCCAGACGGCACAAGCGGTGGACCCAAAGCGAGTTGGCGGAGTCCTTGGGCACCAGCCAGAGCGCCGTCGCCCGCATCGAGCAGGGCAAGCAGAATCTCAGCCTTGAGATGCTCGCACGCATCGGCGAGAGCCTCGACTCCGAGTTCGTCTCGCTGGGCACCTCGGTCCCGCAGAACCTGCGCATCCAGGGCGGAGTCAAGCTCTCCGGCGCGATCGACGTGCGGACCAGCAAGAACGCCGCGGTCGCCCTGCTGTGCGCCTCCCTGCTCAACCGAGGGCGGACCACCTTGCGCAACCTGGCCCGCATCGAGGAGGTCAACCGGATCCTCGAGGTGCTGAACAGCATCGGCGTGCGCACCCGCTGGCTGCCCGACAGCAACGACCTCGAGGTCATCCCGCCTGCCCAGCTCGACCTCGAGGCGATGGATGTCGCGGCCGCACGCCGCACGAGGACGGTCATCATGTTCCTCGGCCCGCTGCTGCACTCGGTCGACCGGTTCCGGCTGCCCTACGCCGGCGGCTGCGACCTCGGCTCGCGGACCGTGGAGCCGCACTGGTCGGCGCTGCGCCACTTCGGCCTCGACGTCACGGCCACCGGCGGCTTCTACGAGGCGACCGTCAACACCACGATCACCCCCGGCCGCCCGATCATCCTCACCGAGCGCGGCGACACGGTCACCGAGAACGTCCTGCTCGCCGCCGCGCGGCACGACGGCATCACCGTCATCCGCAACGCCAGTCCCAACTACATGGTGCAGGACCTGTGCTTCTTCCTCGAGGAGCTCGGCGTCAAGATCGACGGCATCGGGTCCACGACCCTGACCGTGCACGGCCTGCGCGACATCGACGTCGACCTCGAGTACTCCCCCTCGGAGGACCCGATCGAGGCGATGAGCCTGCTCGCCGCCGGCGTCGTCACCGGCTCGGAGATCACCATCCGCCGAGTGCCGATCGAGTTCCTCGAGATCGAGCTGGCGGTGCTCGAGGGCATGGGCATGCGCTACGAGCTCAGCGAGGAGTACGCCTCGGCCAACGGGCACACCCGTCTGGTCGACCTGCGCACGCAGCCGGGGCCGCTCATCGCCCCGACGGACAAGATCCACCCGATGCCGTTCCCCGGGCTGAACATCGACAACCTGCCGTTCTTCGCGATCATCGGGGCCTGCGCGCAGGGCAGCACGATGATCCACGACTGGGTCTACGAGAACCGCGCGATCTACCTCACCGAGCTCACCAAGGTGGGCTGCAAGGTGCAGCTGATGGACCCCCACCGCGTGATGATCGAAGGGCCCACCCGCTGGCGTGCCGCCGAGGTGATGTGCCCGCCCGCACTGCGACCGGGTGTGGTGATTCTCCTCGCCATGCTCGCCGCGCCCGGCACCTCCGTGCTGCGCAACGTCTACGTCATCAACCGTGGCTACGAGGACCTCGGCGCCCGCCTCAACGCCCTGGGCGCCAACATCCAGACCTTCCGCGACATCTGAGCCACGGCCCGAGGAGCACGCCGGTGCCGCAGGTGCGCCCGTCCCACCCGTTCTTCAACCACCCGACGCCCCTGGCGATGGCCCACCGCGGCTTCTCACTCGATGGCCTGGAGAACTCGATGGCCGCCTTCGCGGCGGCCGTCGACCTCGGCTACGCCTACGTCGAGACCGACGTGCACGCCACCGCCGACGGCGTTGTCGTCGCCTTCCACGACCCGACGCTGCAACGCATCGCCGCCCTGCCCGCCCGTCCCGAGGGTGCCGACAGGTCCGCGCACGGCGTCGTCGCCCGGCTGACCTGGCGACAGCTGCAGCACGCACGGATCGGCGGGAGGGAACCCATCCCGACCCTCGAGCAGCTGCTCGGCGCGTGGCCGCACCTGCGGGTGAACATCGACATCAAGGCGGCCGCCGCCGTGGCCCCGCTCGCCGACGTGATCGAGCGCACGGCGTCCCACGCGCGCGTGTGCCTCGCGTCGTTCTCCGACCGCCGCCGTCGGGAGGTGCTGCGTCGCCTGTCCGCACCCGTGGCCACCTCGACCGGCTATTGGCGCACCGCCCGGTTCCGGGCCGCCACCGCCACCCGCCTGGGCGCGCTGGTGGACGCCGCGCTGCGCGGTGTGGACTGCGTCCAGGTGCCGCCGAGCTACCGGCGGCTTCCCCTGCTGACCGCCGCCACGGTGGCCGCCGCCCACCTGGCGGGCGCGCAGGTGCATGCGTGGACCATCAACGACGCACCCACGATGGAACGGCTGCTCGACCTCGGTGTGGACGGGATCATCACCGACCGCGCCGACGTGCTCAAGGATGTCCTGCAGCGCCGCGGCCAGTGGCCCTGAACCGTCCTACCCGCCCCGACCGAGCAAGACCGAGCAGGAGCAGTCGGCACGCCGAGCCCGTCCCGGCCGCGCCCGGCCGCGTCAGCGCGCCGGGTGCAGTCGCTGGATGAGCGAGGTGGCGATCGCGTCCGGCGTCAGGCCGATCCGGTCGAGCACCTGGTCACGGGAGGCGTGCGCGAGGAACTCCCTCGGGATGCCGTAGGAGTGGCACGGCACCGTGGACCCACGCTCGGCCAACGCCGAGCGGACGGCTGCGCCGACCCCGCCGGCGACGACGTTGTCCTCGATCACGCAGACTGCCGAGGCGTCCTCGGCGGCCGTCAGGAGGTCTGCGCTCACCGGCAGCACCCAGCGCGGGTCGACCACGCGCACCGAGAGCCCCTGCGACTCCAGCTTCTCCGCCACCCCGACGCCGGTGCCGGCCATCGCTCCGACGGCAACGACGAGCAGGTCGACCGGGCCCTCGCGGGTCTCGCCGCCGGGGGTCGGCGCGGGGTCGTGCAGCACGTCGAGCGTCCCGAGCTGCCGCACGGCGTCGAGCTGGTCGGAGGCCGAGCCCTTGGGGATGCGCAGCACCGTGGGCCCGTCGTCCACGTCGACGGCCTCGCGCAGCTGGGCGCGCACCTGCCGCCCGTCGCGCGGCGCGGCGAGCCGCAGGCCCGGCACGACCCCGAGGATGCTCATGTCCCACATGCCGTTGTGCGAGGGGCCGTCGCTGCCGGTCACCCCGGCCCGGTCCAGCACGAACGTCACGCCCGCACGGTGCAGCGCACAGTCCATCAGCACCTGGTCGAAGGCACGGTTGAGGAAGGTGGCATAGACCGCGACGACCGGGTGCATGCCGCCGAACGCGAGTCCCGAGGCCATCGTGACGGCGTGCTGCTCGGCGATGCCGACGTCGAAAACCCGCTCGGGGTAGCGTTGCTGGAACGGCTTGAGCCCCACCGGGATCATCATCGCCGCGGTGATCGCGACGATGTCCTTCCGCCGCTCGGCGAGCTCGACGAGCTCGTCGCTGAACTCATCGGTCCAGCTGCGACCGGCGATCTCCAGCGGCAGACCCGTCTCGGGGTTGATCTTGCCGACGCCGTGGAAGTGGTCGTCCTGGTCGCGCAGGGCCGGCTCGTAGCCGCGGCCCTTCTGCGTGATGACGTGCACGAGCACCGGACCGCCGAACGCCTTCGCCCGGCGCAGGGCGGCCTCGACGGCGGGCTCGTCGTGGCCGTCGACTGGGCCGAGGTACTTCAGCCCGAGGTCCTCGAACATCCCCTGCGGGGCGACGATGTCCTTCAGCCCCTTCTTGACGCCGTGAAGCGTGTCGTAGACGTGCCGCCCGACCAGGGGCGTGCGCCGGAGCCGCTTCTTGCCCCACTCGAGGAACTTCTCGTAGCCGTTGGTGGTCCGCAGCGTGGACAGGTGCTCAGCGAGTCCGCCGATGGTCGGTGAGTAGGACCGCTCGTTGTCGTTGACGACGATCACCAGCGGCAGCGTCTTGTCGGCGGCGATGTTGTTGATCGCCTCCCAGGCCATGCCACCGGTGAGTGCCCCGTCACCGATGACCGCGACGGTATGCCGGTCACACGCGCCCGTCAGCCGCCGCGCCCTGGCGATGCCCTCGGCCCAGGACAGCGAGGTGGAGGCATGGGAGTTCTCGACGACGTCGTGGGCGGACTCGGTCCTGCTGGGGTAGCCGGACAGGCCGCCCTGCTTCTTCAGCTTGGAGAAGTCGTGGCGCCCGGTGAGCAGCTTGTGCACGTAGCCCTGGTGACCGGTGTCGAAGACGAGGGTGTCGCGGGGTGAGTCGAACACGCGGTGCAGCGCGATGGTCAGCTCGACCACGCCGAGGTTGGGCCCCAGGTGCCCGCCGGTCTTGGACACCGAGTCCACGAGGAAGGTGCGGATCTCCTCGGCGAGGGGCGTCAGCTGTGACGTCGACAGCGCCCTGAGGTCCTCCGGGTTGTTGATGGTTTCCAGCACACCCACGATCCTGTCGGTCCTTCCCCTGGCGGGCTGTCGCGCGGCTCCTGCGACACCGCTCGGCGTCCGGTCGAGTCTAAAGGCTGCGGCACAACTTGCCACCTCGACAGGCCCGCCCGCAGGTGCCCGGCCGCGGGTCAGACCGGCGCGTCGAACAGCCGGGCGACCTCCTCGTAGGCACCGAGCAGTGCCGGCACCCGGCTGCGCAACCGGCGGTACGCCTCGACGTCAGCGACCGACGGCTCGGTCGGAGCCGGGGCCTGCCCCTCCACCGGCTGCAGCAGGCGCAGGCCCCCGGGCAGGTCGCCCGCCCGGCCGAGGCCGACGAGTCCGAGCACGGCCGCCCCGCGAGCGGTGTCCCACGCCCCTCCGGCGACGTGCAGCGGCCGGCCCACCGCAGCGGCGAGGACCTGGCGCCACAGGGCAGCGCGGAACACCCCGCCGGTCACCCGCACGTCCCGGACCGGGTGCAGCCCCGCCAGCTCGTCGACGATCGCGGCCAGCTGGAGGGCCACGCCCTCGACCGCCGCCCGCACGAAGTGCGCCGCACCGTGGTGGTGCCGCACGCCGAGGAAGGCACCGGGGAGCTGGGGGTCCCACAGCGGAGCCCGTTCGGCGAGCAGGTAGGGCAGCATGACGAGGCCCTCGCTCCCCGCGGGGACCTCGGCGGCGCCGGCCAACAGGTCCTCGTCGCTGAGCACCGTGCCCTCACCGCGGCCAAAGACCTGTCCCGCCCAGCGCAGCACGACCCCGCCGTTGCTGACCGCGCCGCCGGTGACCCACGCGTCCGTCGTCAGGGCGTAGCAGAACAACCGGCCCGCGGTGTCGAGCTGCGGCCGGGGCACGACCATGCGCGCCGCGCCGCTGGTGCCCACGGAGATCCCGATGGTGCCGGGGTCGATCGCGCCCGTGCCGAGGTTGCCCAGCGGCCCGTCGGCGGCGCCCGTCACCACCGGCAGCCCTGCCGGCAGGCCCACGGCGGCAGCCACCCCGCGACGCAGCGACAGCGCTGCGGTGGTGTCCAGCACCGTCGGCAGCTGGCCGAGCTCGACGCCGGCGAGGTCGGCCGCGAACGGGCTCCAGTCGCCGGCGTCCAGGTCGAGCAGACCCGTGCCGGAGGCGGAGGACAGCTCGGTCGCGAGCACGCCGGTCAGCGACCACAGGACGTAGTCCTTCAGCCCCACCCAGTGGTGCACGGCAGCACACAGCCGGGGTTCGTGCCGGGCGAACCACATCAGCTTGGTCAGGGGCGACATGGGGTGCACCGGGGTGCCGGTGTGCCGGCGCAGCACCTCCGCCTCGCCGCTGTCCCGCAGCGTCGCGGCCTCCTGCTCCGACCTGCTGTCGGCCCACGTGACCAAGGGGGTCAACGGCCGCTTCGCCGCGTCCAGGCCGATCAGCCCGTGCATGGCGGTGCTCAGCGACACCCCCAGCACGCGGCGCCCCGCCACCGCGGACACGCACTCTGCGAGCGCTCCCTCCAGGGCCGACACGACCGTGTCGGGGTCCTGCACCTGCCAGCCGGGGGCCGGCTGCAGCAGCGGGTACTCGCGGGCCGCGGAACGCTGTTCCCCGGTCCCCACGCCGAAGGCCACGACCTTGACGGCCGTGGTCCCCACGTCGATCCCGAGGACCACGTCGTCGGTCGGGCCGCCCGCGGGGGCGGCGCCGGCGCGGGTCACCGTGCGAGCTCGGTGAGGTGTCCGAGCACCGCCGCGACGAGGCGCTCGTCGCTGGCCAGCGCCGGGTCCAGCCACCCCAGCACGGCGCGAACCGCCTGCTCCGGCGCTCCCTGTGCCAGCGGCTGCACTTCATCCGCCCGGGCATCCTGCACCGGCGCCCCGGCCCCCCGCAGGTGCCGGATCCAGGCGGCCACGATGCGGGTCGCGCCGTCCGGGACCCGCCCCTGTCCGAGCTCGGCCCGGAGCACCGGCAGGACCCGCGCCGGGATCTTCTGGCTGCCGTCGGTGGCGATCTGGGCGAGCGCGTGCCGGATCGCCGGGTTGCCGAACCGCTCCAGCAACGCTGCGCGGTATGCCGTGACCTCCGCGGTGCCCAACGTCAGGTGGCGCGCGGCCTCGTCCCACCACTGCTCCACCCAGCCGCGGCAGGTGGGGTCGGCGACGGCCTCGGCGACCGTCGCGTTCCCACGCGCGCTCCCGGCATACGCCAGGAGCGAGTGCGAGCCGTTGAGCAGCCAGAGCTTGCGCTGCTCGAAGGGGACGACGTCGGGCACGATGCGGGCGCCGGCGGCGTCCCACCCGGGGTGTCCGGTGCGGAAGTCACCGCTGAGCACCCACTCGTGGAACGGCTCGGTGACGACGGGTACGGCGTCGTCGACACCCGTTCCGGCGCGGACCAGCTCGCGGTCGGCGTCGGTGGTGGCGGGGGTGATGCGGTCGACCATGGTGGTCACCCAGCCGACGTGTTGGTCCGCCCAGGGCGCCAGCTCGGGGTCGACCCGCTCGATGGCGTCACGGACCACCCGGCGCAACGTGGCCGCATTGTCGGGGAGGTTGTCGCAGGGCACCAAGGTGATCGGCCCGGCACCGGCGGCGCGGCGGGCGAGCAGCCCGGCGACCAGGCGCAACGGCGCGGTGTGGACCAGCGCGCGGGGATCGGCGCGCAGCGCATCGAGGTCCTCCTGGACGGCGGACGAGTCCGTGTCCAGTCCGCCGTCGGCCGCCCGCAGGTAGCCCGCCTCGGTGACGGTGATCGTGACGAGACCGACCGAGGGCGCGGCGAACAGGCGCAGCCACGCGTCGTGGTCTGCGGCGGCGTGCGCCTCGCTGATGCTGCTGACCACCTCGAACCGGTCGCCGTCCGGCCGGCGGGTGACCAGGGTGTAGAGGCAGTCCTGCGCGGAGAGCTCGTCGGCGAGCTGGGGCCGTCGTCCCGTGAAGGCCGCGATGCCCCACTGCCGCGCACCGGGGGAACGGTCGGTGTACCACGCCTGGTGCGCGCGGAAGAAGTTGCCGACCCCGAGGTGCAGCATCCGCACCGGTGCCACCGGCCGGCCGTCGCCGGCCGACCGTGACAGCCGGCGCAGCGCCGTGGTCGTGTCGTGGCCGCGGGACGACGCGCCGGCGCTCACAGCTTGAAGACCTTCCGGGGGATGTCGGTGACGAGTGCCGCGGCGGTCTCGAACGCCTCATCCTCCTCGAGTCGGTGCTCGGCGACGAGACCGGCCAGGTAGCCGCAGTCCAGGCGCCGGGACATGTCGTGCCGGGCCGGGATGGAGCAGAACGCGCGGGTGTCATCGATGAAGCCGGAGGTCCGCGTGAACCCGGCGGTCTCGGTGACCGCGGAGCGGTAGCGGCGGATGGCGTCCGGGGCGTCGAGGAACCACCACGGCGCGCCCGCGTAGACCGAGGGGTAGAACCCGGCCAGCGGCGCGACCTCACGGGAGAACACGGTCTCGTCCAGCGTGAACAGCACCAGGTGCAGGTCCGGGTGCGTGCCGTAGCGCTCCAGCAGCGGCTGTAGCGCGGCGGTGAACTCCACCCGCACCGGGATGTCGTGCCCGGTGTCGGCGCCGAAGCGCTCGAACGTGGGCCGGTGGTGGTTGCGGGCCACGCCGGGGTGCAGGGTCATCACCAGGCCGTCCTCGGTGGACAGCCGCGCCATCTCCAGCAGCATGTGCCGGCGCAGCGCCGCCGCCTCCTCGCCCCCCACCTCGCCGCGCAGGGCCGCGGCGTAGATCCGCTCCGCGTCGACCGGCTCCAGCGGTGCGGTGCCGGCATCGGCGTGGGAGTGGTCGGCCGACACGGCGCCGTGCTCGATGAAGTGGCGCCGGCGGACCGCCATGGCCTGCACCCAGCCGGCGTAGCTGCCGGTGTCGGTGTCCGCGGCGACGGCCAGGCGCCGGGTGTCGGCCACCCACGTGGGGCGAGCCGGCTCCAGGTAACGATCCGGCCGGAACGTCGGGACCACCCGCGAGGTCATGGTCGCGTCCTCGGCCAGCTTGCGGTGCGCCGCGAGGTCGTCGCACGGGTCGTCGGTCGTGGCCAGGAACTCGATGCCGAAGCGGCTCATCAGCGCCCTCGGCCGGAACTGCGGCTGGGCGAGCCGCTCGGCGACCTGGTCGTACAGCGCGTCGGCGTTGTCGGCGCCGGGGCGCACGGTGATCCCGAAGATGTCCGCGAGCTCTGACTCCAGCCAGTAGCGCACCGGCGTGCCGCGGAACACCGACCAGTGGGCGCACAGCTCGTGCCACACCGTGCGTGCCTCGGCCTCGGGCAGCGGTCCCCGTCCCACTCCGAGCCGCTCCAAGGGGACGCCGCTGGCGTGCAGCAGCCGCGTCACGTAGTGGTCGGGCTGGACGAACAGGCTCGCCGGGTCGGCGAACGGCTCGTCGTCGAGGAGCAGCTGCGCCGGCACGTGGCCGTGGGGGGAGATGATCGGCAGCTCGGCGACGGCCTCGTGGAGCCGTCGGGCCACCGCCCGCACGCCCGGGTCGGCGGGCAGCAGGCGGTCGGGGTGCAGCTGGAGCTGAGCGGGAGGCATGCCGCCATCGTCGCCACCACGGCTCCGTAGCGGCAATCGGTTGCCACGAGTTGCCTTGCGCGGCGGTTGCCGCTTGCCGCTGCCCGCGTGGGTGGGGCATCGTGCCGAGCATGACGAGCACTCCCACCGCACCCTCGGAAGCCCCCGGCACCAGCACCGTCGTCGAGGAGCTGGCCCGCGACGCCGCGGTGCTGGGCGGCCCGGAGGAGGTGCTCTCCGAGGAGCAGGTCGACACGTTCGTCCGGGAGCAGCTCGGGCACGCCGACCTGGACGGCCGCAGCGTCTGCGTCGTCGTCCCCGACGGCACCCGCAGCTGCCCGCTTCCCTTGCTGCTCAAGGCGGTCCACGGCGCGCTGGCCGGCCGGGCCAGCCGGTTGACCGTGCTCGTCGCCCTGGGCACCCACGCCGCGATGGACGGCGACCGGCTGCGCCGCCACCTCGGCGGGGACAGCGGGACGCTGGAGACGGCATACCCGGGCATGTCGGTGGTCAACCACGAGTGGTGGGACCCGGACACGTTCGTGACGGTGGGCACCATCTCGGCGGACCGCATCGGCGAGCTGTCCGAGGGGCGGCTGCACCGCAGCGTGGACGTGCGGCTGAACCGCGCGGTGGTCGAGCACGACGTCGCACTGGTGCTCGGGCCCGTCTTCCCGCACGAGGTGGTGGGATTCTCCGGCGGCAACAAGTACTTCTTCCCCGGCGTCTCCGGGCAGGAGGTCATCGACCTGTCGCACTGGCTCGGTGCGCTCATCACCAGCGCCAAGATCATCGGCAGCCGGGGGATCACGCCGGTGCGCGCGCTGATCGACGACGCGGCCGCCCTGATCCCCACCGAGAAGCTCGCGCTGTGCGTCGTCGTGCGCTCCGGCTCGGACGACCTGCACGCGATCTCCTTCGGTGACACCCGCTCCGCCTGGGCTGCCGCCGCCCAGGTGTCTGCCGAGACGCACGTGCGCTACCTCGACGCCCCGGTGAAGCGGGTGCTGTCGGTGATGCCACCGAAGTACGACGACATCTGGACCGCGGCCAAGGGCTTCTACAAGCTGGAGCCGGTCGTGGCCGACGGCGGGGAGGTCATCCTCTACGCCCCGCACATCACCGAGATCTCGGCGATGCACCCGGAGATCAATGAGATCGGCTACCACTGCCGCGACTACTTCCTCGCCCAGTGGGACCGCTTCAAGGACGTGCACTGGGGTGTCCTCGCCCACTCCACGCACCTGCGCGGCGCCGGGACGTATGACGAGCAGCACGGCGAGCACCTGCGCGTCACCGTCACGCTTGCGACCGGCATCCCCGAGGACGTGGTGCGGCGGGCGAACCTGAACTACCTCGACCCGACGAGCGTCGACGTGGCCGCCTACGAGCAGGACCCGGACACGTTCGTCGTGCCTCAGGCCGGGGAGGTCCTCTTCCGCCTGCGCTGAGCGGTCGACTCCCGGATCACCAGCCGCGTGGGCAGCACCGCAGGGCGACCCGCCCGAGAGGTGGCGCCGCCGATCAGGGCGATGAGGTTGCGCGCCGCGGTCGAGCCGAGCGCGTGCAGCGGCGCCGCCACGGTGGTCAGGCCCGGGGAGACCAGGTCGGCCGCGAAGATGTTGTCGAAGCCGACCACGCTCACGTCCCGCGGCACCGCGATGCCCCGGGCGGTGATTCCCCGGATCAGCCCGATCGCGACCTGGTCGTTGTAGGCGATCACTCCCGTGGTCGGGCGCTCCGTCCAGGCCTGCACCGCGTCCGTGCCGCCGCGGACCGTGGGCGCCACGGGCCCGATCCGCCGGACCCGCAGCTCGAGCTCGACACCGGCCTCGCGCAGGGCGCGCCACCGCATCCCGTCGGCCCAGGAGGCCTCGGGGCCCGCGACGTAGGTGAGGTGGTCGTGCCCGAGCTCGCCGAGGTGCTCGGCCGCCCGGCGCATCCCCCGGGCGTTGTCGGTGACGACGCTCGGCACGTCCCGCACCGCCCGGTTGAGCACGATCATCGGCTTCTGCTTGGCGGTCATCCGGATCGCCGAGTCCGACATGCGGGTGCTCGCGAGGACGATGCCCTCCACGGTGGGCAGGCTCCGCTCCAGTGCCTGCCGCTCCATCCGGTCCGACTCCTGGGTGTCGGCGAGCAGCATGGTGTAGCCGGCCTCGGCGACGGCCGACTCGGCGCCCCGGATGATCGGGAAGTAGAACGGGTTGGTGATGTCGGAGATCATCAGCGCGATCATTGCGGTGCGGTGCGACGACAGCCCCCGCGCGAGCGGGTTGACGCGGTAGCCGAGCTCCTCGGCCGCCTGCCGGATCCGCTCCGCCGTCTCGGCGTTGACCCGCCCCGGCCGGGAGAAGGCGCGGGACACCGTGGAGGGCGCGACGCCCGCGGCCCGGGCCACGTCGTAGATGGTCGGTGGGCGCCGCTGTCCCGCGTCTCCTGCGACCTCGCCACCCTCCATGCCCGGGACGCTAGGCCCCGGTGGCAACTCATGGCAACCGATTGCCGGGACTGTTGCTCCGGTGCGGCAATGGTGAGGAACCGCTCGACCTCACGCCCCGACTCCGGGGCGCCGACCCCCACCAAAGGAAGGCACCATGCTCCGTCCCCAGGAAACCGCCACCCGCGAACGCAAGTCCCTGAACGGGCTCTGGTCCTTCCGGCTCGACCGGGACGGCGTCGGGCGCGCCGAGGGCTGGTGGAAGGGCCCCCTGGCCGAGGCCCGCGAGATGCCGGTGCCGGCCAGCTTCAACGACATCGTCCCCGACCCCGAGGTGCGCGAGTTCTTCGGCGACGTCTGGTACCAGACGACGGTCCGCATCCCGCGCGGCTGGACCGAGCGGGTGGTGCTGCACTTCGAGTCGGCCACGCACCGCGCCACCGTCTGGGTCGACGACACGGAGGTGGTCAGCCACGAGGGCGGCTACACGCCGTTCGAGGCCGACGTCACTGACGCGGTCGCTGCGGGGCAGGTCGCCCGCATCACCGTGTGCGTCAACAACACCCTGTCCTTCCAGAGCATCCCGCCGGGCGTGATCGAGGACACCCCGGACGGCCCGCGCCAGCGCTACTGGCACGACTTCTTCAACTACGCCGGCCTGCACCGCACCGTCTGGCTCGCCAGCACCCCGACGACCTACGTCGACGACCTGACCGTCGTGACCGGCCTCGAGGGAAGCACGGGAACCGTCGATTACACCGTCGCGACCGCCGGCTCCGGCAACGCCGACGTCGCGGTCGTCCTGCGCGACGCAGCCGGCAAGCAGGTCGCCCGCGGCACCGGCGCGAGCGGCCGGCTCACCGTCGAGGACGTGCACCCCTGGGCGCCCGGCGACGGCTACCTCCATGACCTCGAGGTCACCCTCGTGCAGGGCGAGGAGGTGACCGACTCCTACCACCAGCAGGTCGGCATCCGGACCGTCGAGGTGCGGGGCAGCGAGTTCCTCATCAACGGAAAGCCCTTTTACTTCAAGGGCTTCGGCAAGCACGAGGACATCCCGGTGATCGGCAAGGGACACAGCGACGCCTGGTCCGTGCACGACTTCGAGCTGCTGGAGTGGATCGGTGCGAACTCCTTCCGGACCTCGCACTACCCCTACTCCGAGGAGGTGCTCGACTACGCCGACCGGCACGGCGTCGTGGTGATCGACGAGACGGCGGCGGTCGGGCTCAACATGGGCCTCGGCGGCGGGATCTTCGGCTCGCAGGGCTACCAGACCTACTCCCCCGACACCGTCAACGACGAGACCCAGCGGGTGCACGCCCAGGCGATCCGCGAGCTCATCGCCCGTGACAAGAACCACCCGAGCGTGGTGATCTGGTCGATCGCCAACGAGCCCGAGTCGGACACCGAGGGCGCCGAGAAGTACTTCGAGCCGCTCTTCCAGGTCGCCCGCGAGGCCGACCCGACCCGACCCGTCGGCTTCGTCAACGTCATGCTCGCTCCCCACGGCAAGTGCCGCGTCTCGCAGTTCGGCGACGTGCTCATGCTCAACCGCTACTACGGCTGGTACGTCAACACCGGCGACCTGCCGGCTGCCGAGCGCGCTTGGGAGGAGGAGCTGCGGGCCTGGGCCGGCGAGGGCAAGCCGATCATCATCACCGAGTACGGCGCCGACACCTACCCCGGGCTCCACGATGTCAACGCCCAGCCGTGGAGTGAGGAGTACCAGGTCGACTACCTCAACATGAACCACCGCCTGTTCGACCGGATCGACGCGGTCGTCGGCGAGCAGGTCTGGAACTTCGCCGACTTCGTCACCACCTCGGGAATCATGCGTGTCGGCGGCAACAAGAAGGGCGCCTTCACCCGGGACCGCCAGCCGAAGGCGGCCGCCCACCTCCTCCGCCGTCGCTGGCACGCCCAGCCCGACGGCACCGAGCACTGACCGGCACGCGCGGTCCCCCCTTAAGGAAACCCCATGAAACTCAAGCCCATCCAAGTCATCGGCTACGGGTCCGGTGACGCCGCCAACAACCTGGCCTTCTCCATCACGGCCATCTTCCTGCTCGTCTACTACACCGATGTCGCCGGGATCAGCGCCGCAGCCGCCGCCACGATGTTCCTGCTCGTGCGGATCTGGGACGCGTTCACCGACATCCTCGCCGGGCGCATCGTGGACAAGACCCACACGCGCTGGGGCAAGTTCCGGCCGTTCCTGCTGTTCGGGTCCGTGCCGCTGATGGTGTTGACCTTCCTGACCTTCCACGTCCCGGACTGGTCGCACGGCGGCAAGGTCGCCTACGCCTACGTCACCTACGGCCTCCTCGGCCTGGCCTACAGCTTCGTGAACATCCCCTACGGCTCGCTCGCCACCGCCATGACGCAGCAGCCGCGGGAGCGCGCCAAGCTGGCGAGTGCCCGAGGCATCGGCGCCGGCGCGATCATCCTGGTGCTGGTGCTGGCGATCTCGCCGCAGCTCAGCGGCAACGCGCAGAACCTCCAACGGACCTTCTCGATCATCACCGGCGCCTTCGTCATCCTCGGCATCGCGCTCTACCTGTTCGCCTTCTTCACCAGCCGGGAGAACGTGGAGCGGGACGTCGCGCAGGTGAGCTTCAAGGAGACCCTCGCCTCGCTGCGGCACAACGCGCCGCTGCTGCGGCTGTGCCTGAGCACGGTGAGCTACCTGGTCGGCATGTTCGCCTTCAACACGATCGGCATCTACTACGCCCGCGACGTGCTGGGCAACGCCAGCCTGTTCATCCCGCTGACGGTGCTGGGAACCGGCGTGATGTTCGTCGTCGCGCCGATCGCGCCGAAGATCGTCGCCACGCTCGGCAAGCGCACCGGCTACCAGGTCGCGGCGGGCTTCTCGGTCATCGGCGGAATCGGCGTCTTCCTCGCGCCCGCCTCGCACCCGGCGGTGGCCCTGGTGTCCTGGACGATCGCCGGGATCGGCCTGGCCCTGGTGAACACGCTCATGTGGGCGCTGGAGGCGGACACGGTGGAGTACGGCGAGTGGAAGAGCGGCGTGCGCACCGAGGGCGCGACCTACGCGATCTTCTCCTTCACCCGCAAGTGCGGACAGGCGCTCGGTGGCTCCGCCGCCGGCTACGCCCTGGCCCTCGGCGGCTACCACGCGGACGCCGCCGTGCAGTCCGGCAGCACCCTCACGGCGATCCGCGTCGCTGCCGGCCTCCTGCCGGCCGGATTCGCCCTGCTGGCCGCCCTCATCATGTTCACCTACCCGCTGACCGAGTCCCGGTTCGCCACCATGGTCGAGGAGGTCCGCCTCCGCCGCGGGCAGCAGCCGGTGCCCGTGCCGTCGGCCGCGGTGGACCCGCAAGCCCTCGCCACCCAGAATGGGGACGGCCCCACCCCAGCGAAGGCGTGATCGACGTGACCCTGACCGAACCGTCTCGGACGAGCCGAGCCGCCGAGCGGGTGGCGACCTGCCTGCCGGAGCTCGGACCGTCCGGTCGGTTGGGGGTCGCGTTCTCCGGCGGGGTCGACTCGTCGGTCCTGCTGGCCCTCACGGTCCGGGCCCTGGGCGCCGACCGGGTGGTCGCCGTGCTGGGGGTCTCCCCCAGCCTGGCCGCCGACGAACGCGCCGCCGCCCACGAGGTGGCCCGCCTCATCGGTGCCCCGCTGGTGGAGGTCGCCACCCACGAGGGCGAGCGGGCGGCATACACCCGCAACGGCCCGGACCGCTGCTACCACTGCAAGGACGAGCTGTTCACCCGCATCTCCGACGAGGTCGCCCAAGCCCACCACCTGACCGCGGTCGCCTACGGCGAGAACGCCGACGACACCCGCCGCCCCGACCGGCCCGGCGCCCGCGCCGCCACCGAACACCAGGTATGCCGCCCGCTCGCCGACGCCGGCCTGGACAAGGCCGCCGTACGCCAGGTCGCGCGCGAACTGGGCCTGCCGTGCGCGGACAAACCCGCCGCCCCCTGCCTGGCCTCCCGCATCCCCCACTACACCGAGGTCAACCCCGAACGCCTCGCGCAGGTCGAGGCCGCCGAACACGCCCTGCGCCAACTCGGTTTCACCGACTGCCGGGTGCGCCACCACGGCGAGATCGCCCGCCTCGAGCTACCCACCGAGGAGCTCACCCGCGCCGCCAGCGAGCCCCTGCGCCAGCAGGTCCACCAGGCCGTGCAACAGGCCGGGTTCCGCTTCGTCGCCCTCGACCTCGCCGGGCTGCAGTCCGGCGCCTTCACCCTCCCCCTGGTGGCGGTCACCCACCGGACCAGCCCCGCATGAGCACCCCCGACCCCGGCTGGCAGCCGCCCCCACAACTGCGCCGGCTCGCCGAACTCGACACCGACCGCGCCGCCCGCCGCGGCTACCCCGAAGCCGTCTACTGCGCCGGCAAGACCCCCGACCAGGTCGCCCGCATCGCCCAGGCGCTCGGCCAACGCGCCGAGAACCCACAGGCCACCACCTTGTTCACCCGCGCCGACCCGGACCACGCCAAGGCCGTCCTGACCGCCCTGCCCGACGCCCACTACGACGACACCGCACGACTCCTGGCCTGGCCCGCCGAGCCGCCCGCACCCACCGGCGGACTGATCGTGGTCGCCGCCGCCGGCACCTCCGACCTACCCGTGGCCACCGAGGCCCAGCTCACCGCAACCTACCTCGGCCGCAGCACCGACCTCGTGGTCGACGTGGGAGTCGCCGGACTCCACCGCGTCCTGGGCCACCTCGACCTGCTCCGCAGCGCCCGCGCCATCGTCGTGGCCGCTGGCATGGACGGCGCCCTACCCGGCGTCATCGCCGGCCTCGTCAGCGCCCCCGTCATCGCCGTGCCCACCTCCGTCGGCTACGGCGCCGCCTTCGAAGGCCTCGCCCCACTGCTCACCATGCTCAACGCCTGCGCACCGGGCGTGGCGGTCGTCAACATCGACAACGGCTACGGCGCCGGCCACATGGCCGCCCAGATCGCCGCCAACTGAGCAACAAGCCCACCACAAGCCCGCACGGATCAGGACCACCCGCCCGCCACGGGCCTGCAGCAGCGAGGCTCGCCGGGGTGCGGACGTAGCCCCCGGGGAGGTCCCTCTCGGCGCGGCCGAACGAGTCGACGAGGACAACAGCGCGTCCCTGGTGAGGCCCACCGCGCTGACCGGCCGAGCGAGGAAATCCCACCAGGTCAGGCTGCGGTCTTGGCCACGGTGTGGCCGACCGGCCGCGAGAGAACGAGCGCCACGGCGGCGATCGTCAAGACGACTGTCACTGCGACGGCGACCTTGAGCGCGGGTGGAATCGCGACGAAGAGCCCGGGCACCGCGCCCAGCGCCATCAGGATCAGCAGGCAGGCCAGGATGAGCAGCACCACACGGTTTCCCGACCGCCACGCCAAGATCGACGCGACGACCCCAGCGATGCCGAGCACCGCCCCGACGACCAGAACGAGTAGCGGCGGGCCCACCTCACCCTCCGGCGTGGGAGCGGCGAGGCTGACGATGTTGCCCGCGGACAGGACCAGGGCGAGAACCAGTCCAATGCGCTGTCGTCCGGTGGTGTTCATGACGTCTCCTCCGCCAGGGTGAGGATGCCCCGCACGTGGGGGCGTTCGGAGACTTCAGTGTGGTCTGCTCCGTGCCGGTAGCGACTCCGTGGCAGCACGGAACAGCAGTTCCTACTGGCGCGTGCTCACCGGCGTGGGCCGGCGTCAGCGCTGTTCAGGTGGGCCCGGCAGATTGCGCATCTCGGTGGGCCCGCCCGTGGCGCGGTCGACCGTTCCCGGCGGCTGGAACGGCGGTGGCATGGGGTGGTGCCCGTGCAGCCGGTGGTCCCAGCGTTGCCAGCGTTCGTCGACCTTGATGCGACGCCGGGTGAACTTCTCCCGCTCACGCTGGGCGGCCAGCCGGGGATCGTACTTCGTGCCCAGCAACGGGTTGTCCGGTGAGTCAGGAGGTCCGAACACCCGCAACAGCGCCGCGTAGACCGGGTTGATCCGGTCCTCCCGCGAACTGCGGTCCTCGGCCGCCAGCGCCCGGGCGATCCCGGTCGCCCGCTTTGCGCGATGGATGATGATCATGGTGGTCACAGCTCCTCCACCAGGCACCGCGTGCGGCCAGACGCCGGGAAACCGGATCCCGCCGCATGTGGTGCTCCGTCGGCTCGGATCAGGCCTACGTCACTCACGGTAGTCCGCTCGCGAAGCGGGCGGTAGGGGCAATTCGGCCTGCGGCGAGGTAGGCGTCCCGAGGGCCAGTCCCGCCGCCTCCGTGGCCGCGCGGGCCAGGTCGAACGCCCGGCGCACCGGGATCCCTTCCGCCGCCGCAACGGCCGCCACGTCGTCGAACTCGGGAGTGGCGGTCACCACCCGGCCAGCGTGCTCCGACACCTTCACGGCGACCTCGTGGCCGGCCACCCGCACGCGGTGGGTGCTGCGGGGCAGCGCGTGCCGGTCGACCGTCGTCTCGCGCACACCGATCGTGGTCGTCAGCACGAAGACCTTCTCGCGCAACGGGGCTGCCGCGTCCACCGAGGCCAGGACGCACAGCGTGTGCGCCGGCCGGCCCTTCTTCATCAGGATGGGGACGAGCCACGCGTCGGCGGCCCCGGCCGCGAGCAGCTCCGTGAGCACACCGGGCCAGACCCGCGGGTCAAGGTCGTCGACGTTCGCCTCCAGCACCACCATCGTCTGTTGTTCGGCCGTGTCCACGGGCACCGGGGCAGGAGCGGGTGCGCGGCGCCCTTCTGCCACGCGCTCGCCCAGGACGACCCGGACGACGTTCGGGCGACCCCGGTCCTCCCGGGTGCCCGCACCGACCCCGGTGCCGGTGACCCGCAGCGCCGGCAGCCCCTCGCACCGCTCGGCCAGCGTCGTCAGCAGCGCCATCCCGGTGGGCGTGGCCAGCTCACCGTCCCGCTCGCCAGCGCGGACCTGCCAGCCGCGCGCGAGCTCCAGCACGGCCGGTACCGGCACCGGCAGCACGCCGTGCGCGGTGCGTACCCGGCCGGACCCGAGCTCCACGGGTCCCCCGCTGACCGTCGCCACGCCCAGGTCGGCGAGCGCGGCGCAGCACCCCACGACGTCCGCGATCGAGTCCCAGGCACCGACCTCGTGGAAGTGCACATCCTCCACCTCCACGCCGTGGGCGTCGGCCTCGACCGCGGCGATCCGGCGGAAGACTCGCAGCGCGGGCTCGGCGACGGCCTCCTGCAGCGCCGCGGACTCCAGCGCGGTGCGCACGTGTCGCCAGGACCGGTGTGGCTGGTCAGGCGAGCCGAGCTCGACGTGCACCTTGGTCGCGCGCAGGCCGGCGCGCAGCACCTCCTCCACGTGGAGCCGGACGGTGTCAGGGGCCACGGCGTCGACCGCCGCCTGCACCGCACGCAGCGACGCCCCGGCGTCGAGGAGGGCGCCGAGCAGCATGTCCCCCGCGATCCCGGCCGAGCCGTCGACCCACGCGTGCGTCCCCACCACGTCCTCCGGCATGGTGACACCGTACGCACCGGGGCCGGGTCAGATGCCGGCGGACGCGGCATAGAACTGCTGGTCCTCGCGCCAGCCGCCCTGACCCATGCCGATGTCGTGGAAGTCGGCGACGAACTCGATGGCCGTCACCCACTTCACCATCTTGAAGCCGAGCTGGGTCTCCACCCGCAGCCGTACCGGAGCGCCGTGCTCGACCGGCAATGGCGCGCCGTTCATGTCCAGCGCGAGGATGCTCTGCGGGTGCGCGAGCAGCTCGATCGGCAGCACCTCGTAGAAGTAGCCGTAGCGTCCCTCTCCCTCGGTCAGCCCCTTGTCGTCCATGGCGTAGAAGACCGCCCAGCGCGCCTCGGGGGTGGGACGCACCCGCTCGATCAGCGTGGCCACCGGCACCCCGCCCCACCGCGCCACCGCCGTCCAGCCCTGGATGCAGTTGTGCTTGGTCACCTGCTCCTGCACGCCGAGCGCGCGCAGGTCCGCCAGCGACAGCGACGTCGGCCGCTCGACCAGTCCGGCCACCGCGAGTCGGTAGCCCGCGAAGCGGTGGCGTGCCATCTCCGCGTAGGACTCGTCCGGCGGAGGGAAGCCGTTGACCCGGAAGTACGGCGAGACGTCCTGCTCACCGAGGTGCTGCCGCGACCGGAACGCCCGGGAGATCGCCCGTTCGAAGGGATTGACGCAGAAGCCGAGCAGGTGCTGGGTGGCGCGCCGGTAGCGCAGCGAGAACCAGGTGATGACGACGTGGAAGGCCAGGAGCAGCGCGATGCCGAGCAGCCCGATCGCCAGTCCGAGGGTGTGGTTGGCCCCGTAGCTGCCGAGCACCATCGCGGCGAATTCGGTGGGCACGCCGTGGATGATGACCATCACCGTGTGGACGAGGACGAAGAGGGCGAACGCGACCAGCCCCAGGAAGTGCAGGCTGCGCGCCCCCTGCTTGCCACCGAACAGCCGTGTGAACCACGGGAATCGCGCGATGACGGCCGGGGACATCGCCGCTCCGGTGAGGATCTGCGTCGGTGCGAGGATGAAGATGACGAAGAAGTAGGCCAGCTTCTGGGCGGCGTTGAACGGCTGCCCGGGCAGCTCGGGGGCGAGCCGGAAGTGCAGGTAGGTGCCCACGTCGCGGATGGCCTCGGGGAAGATCGACCAGCTGGTCGGCAGCAGGTAGTGCCAATAGCCGCTGGCGAAGACGAACCCCAGGTAGACCAGCCCGTTGAGGATCCAGAACTGGACCGACATGAAGTGCCAGTGCCGCCCGAGCCCGAGGTTCTTGTGCCCGGGCAGCGCGACCAGCGACGGCCACGCGTCCTCCTCCTGCAGGGAGGACCACCGCCGGCGGGAGTCGGCGGTGAACACCGTGCCGGTCAGCCGCAGCCACTCGTGGCCGGGTGGGCAGTCGTCGGTGCGGTACAGCTTGGGGAACGCCGAGAGCACCTCCAGCCCACTGCGGGCCAGCAGCAGCATCAGGAAGATGTTGAGGAAGTGGGTGACGATGACCCACAGCGGGAAGCCCATCGTGCTCCTCCCGACGACCTACAGTGACGGTATGCCGTCCTCCGCCGGTCCGCCGGTCGACTCGGCCACCGCGGCCGAGCAGGTGGCGCGCATCCGGAACCGGCTCCTCGAGGGCCGCGGACCGGGCGCCGGTGAACAGGAGGTCGCCCACCACACGTATGCCCGGCCGGTGCCCGGGCAGCCCGCGCAGACTCCACGAGCGGGGCACCACCTCCTCGCGGTCGCCGTGGCCGGAGCCTGCGGGGTGGCTCTCGGAGACCTGTTCGCCCGCCGCCGAGCCGCCCGCCATCCTGCCCGCCACCCTGGCCGTCGCGCGGCCCGCCCCGGCCGGGCCGCTCACAGGCGCGGGGCGTAGCGCTTGCCCTCCAGCGCCTCGTGGATCATCGCCGCGCTGCGGGCGGCGGCCCGCAGCCGCAGCCCCTCGGCCTCGAGGTTCGCCAGCACCTCGGTCATCGCCCGCGGCGGAAGCTGCTCGTACAACTCGGCCCGGCAGTCACGGTAGGCCTGCCGCATCGCCTGCAGCTGGGCGTCGACGTGGCGCGTGGCCACCCAGGCGAGGGCGATCGGGTGACGGCGCCACCCGGCATACCCTCGGTAGTCGGCGGGGCACTGGTCGAGCAGCCACTCCACGGCGGCGCGCTGCCAGCCCGGGCTGTCCGGTGGGGGCACCGTGGCCGGCCAGCCGGGAGGTGCGGTCTGCGGCATACCTCCAGTCTAGCCCCTTATCGAACGTGCGTTCGACAGGCGGGGGCCCTCGAGCTGATGGCACCAGAACGGCCGGTCGCCCCGAGGTGCTCGGGGCGACCGGCCGTCACCGGTGCTACGTCAACGCCTCACTCGGCGCCCTTGTCGGCGGCCACCAGCGAGCGCAGGACGAACTGCAGGATGCCGCCGTTGCGGTAGTAGTCGGCCTCCCCGGGGGTGTCGATCCGGACGACGGCGTCGAACTCGACGGCCTCGCCGCTCTCCTTGGCGGCGAGGACCTTGACCGTCTGCGGGATGCCCTCATTGAGCGCAGTCACGCCGGTGACATCGAAGGTCTCGGTGCCGTCGAGGCCGAGGGAGTCGGCGGTCTGCCCCTCCGGGAACTGCAGCGGCAGCACGCCCATCCCGATCAGGTTGGAGCGGTGGATCCGCTCGAACGACTCGGCGATCACCGCCTGCACGCCGAGCAGGATCGTGCCCTTGGCCGCCCAGTCGCGCGAGGACCCGGAGCCGTACTCCTTGCCGGCGAGGATGACCAGCGGGATGCCGGCCTCGCGGTAGTGCTCGGCCGCGGCGAAGATGCTGCTCTGCTCACCGTCGCGGGTGAAGTCGCGGGTGAAGCCGCCCTGCACGTCGTCCAGCAGCTGGTTGCGCAGCCGGATGTTCGCGAAGGTGCCGCGGATCATCACCTCGTGGTTGCCGCGCCGGGAGCCGTAGGAGTTGAAGTCCTTGCGCTCCAGGCCGTGCTCGGTGAGGTACTGGCCGGCCGGGCTGTCGGTCTTGAACGACCCCGCCGGGCTGATGTGGTCGGTGGTGACCGAGTCGCCGAGCTTGGCGAGGACCCGGGCTCGGGTGATGTCTTGCACCGGCTCCGGCTCCAGGCCCATGCCCTCGAAGTACGGGGGCTTGCGCACGTAGGTCGACTCCGGGTCCCAGGCGAACATCTCACCCTCCGGCGTCGGCAGCGACTGCCAGCGCTGGTCACCGGCGAACACGTCGGAGTAGTCCTTGGTGAACATCTCGGTGCTGATCGCGTTGGCGATGGTGTGGTCCACGTCCTCCGGCGTGGGCCAGATGTCCTCCAGGTAGACCGGGTCACCGTGCCCGTCGGTCCCGAGCGGCTCGTTCTCGAAGTCGAAGTCCATCGTCCCGGCCAGCGCGTAGGCGATCACCAGCGGCGGCGAGGCGAGGTAGTTCATCTTGACGTCGGGGTTGATCCGGCCCTCGAAGTTGCGGTTGCCGGACAGCACCGAGACGGCGGCGAGGTCGTGTTCCTGCACCGCCTCGGACACCTCCCCCGGCAGCGGGCCGGAGTTGCCGATGCAGGTGGTGCAGCCGTAGCCCACGAGGTAGAAGCCGAGCTTCTCCAGGTAGGGCGTCAACCCCGCCTTCTCGTAGTAGTCCATGACGACCTTCGAGCCGGGCGCGAGCGAGGTCTTCACCCACGGCTTGGAGGCCAGGCCCTTGTCCACGGCGTTCTTGGCCAGCAGCGCCGCCGCCAGCATCACCGACGGGTTGGAGGTGTTGGTGCAGCTGGTGATCGAGGCGATGGCGACGAAGCCGTGGTCGATCTCGAACTCGGTGCCGTCCGGGGAGTGCACGGTGACCCGCTTGGACGGGCGGCTGGTGGCCCCTCCCTCGTCGGCCGGGCGCGGCCCGCCGTTCTGCCCGGCCCCGTCGGTGTCCGGGGTGGGCGCGTCGCTGGCGGGGAAGCTGGACGCGGTGCCCGGGTCGCCCTCGTGGTGGGAGACGTAGGTCGGGAGCACCTTGCGGAAGGCCGTCTTCGCCTCGGACAGCGCGATCCGGTCCTGCGGGCGCTTGGGGCCGGCGATGCTCGGCACGACCGTGGACAGGTCGAGCTCGAGGTACTCCGAGTAGCGCGCCTCCTTCGCGGAGGGGTCGTGCCACAGCCCCTGCTCCTTGGCGTAGGCCTCCACAAGCGCGACGTGGTCGTCGCTGCGGCCGGTCAGGCGCAGGTAGTCGAGGGTGACCTCGTCGATCGGGAAGATCGCACAGGTGGAGCCGAACTCGGGGCTCATGTTGCCGATCGTGGCGCGGTTGGCCAGCGGCACCGCCACCACACCCTCGCCGTAGAACTCGACGAACTTCCCGACCACGCCGTGCTCGCGCATCATCTCGGTGATGGTGAGCACCACGTCAGTGGCGGTGGCCCCGGCCGGGATCTCACCGGACAGCTTGAAGCCGACGACGCGCGGGATGAGCATCGAGACCGGCTGGCCCAGCATCGCGGCCTCGGCCTCGATGCCGCCGACGCCCCAGCCCAGGACGCCCAGGCCGTTGACCATCGTGGTGTGCGAGTCGGTGCCGACGCAGGTGTCCGGGTAGGCGAGGCCGTCCCGGTCGAAGACGACGCGGGCCAGGTGCTCGATGTTGACCTGGTGCACGATGCCGGTGCCCGGCGGAACGACCTTGAAGTCGTCGAACGCCGTCTGCCCCCAGCGCAGGAACTGGTAGCGCTCGCCGTTGCGCTGGTACTCCAGGTCGACGTTCTTCTGGAACGCGTCGGCCCGGCCGAAGACGTCCGCGATGACGGAGTGGTCGATGACCAGCTCGGTGGGCGCCTGCGGGTTGATCGAGGTCGGGTTGCCCCCGAGGTCGGCGACCGCCTCGCGCATGGTGGCAAGGTCCACGATGCAGGGCACCCCGGTGAAGTCCTGCATGATCACGCGGGCCGGCGTGTACTGGATCTCGGTGTTCGGCTCGGCCTTCTCGTCCCAGCCGGCCAGTGCCCGGATCTGGTCGGCCGTGATGGTGCTGCCGTTCTCGTTGCGCACGAGGTTCTCGAGGAGCACCTTCAGGCTGTACGGCAGCGTCTCGCTGCCCTCGATCGCCGCGAGTCGGTAGATGTCATAAGACTTCGCGCCGACCTCCAGGCTGCCCTTCGCGTTGAAGCTGTCGACCTGTCCGTTGCTCGTGCCGCTCATGCACCGGCTCCTTCGTCTCGTCATTTATCTTGACATCAAGATACATCACCATGGTAGCGCCCCGACCAACGACCCGGTATGTGGCGTTTCCCCGCCTCCGGAGGACGCGACTCGCCACACACGAGGTGGTCAGTCGGAGGTGGGGTGCGGCTCGAGGACGGCGATGCACTCCACGTGGTGCGTCATCGGGAAGGCGTCGAACGCCCGCAACGACCGTATGCCGTAGCCGGCCTCCCGTGCGTAGGCCAGGTCGCGTGCCAGCGCGGCCGGGTCGCACGCGACGTAGGCGACCAGCCGGGGACGCAGCGCGGCCACGTCCCGCACGACCGCCCGGCCGGCACCGGTGCGCGGCGGGTCGAGGACGACCAGGTCGGTGGTGCCACCGCGACGCGCCAGCATCGCCACCTCGCGGTCCACCCGTGAGCGCCGCACCCGCACCTGCGGGCGGTCGGCGAGGTTGGCCCGGGCGTCGACGACCGCGCGCTGGTCGGCCTCGACCGCCCGCACGGAGCCGGAGGGTCCCACCGCGTCGGCGAGCGCCGCGGCGAACAGCCCCACGCCGCAGTAGAGGTCGAGCGCGCGCTCGCCCTCACGGGGCGCCAGCTCCCGCAGCACGTGCTCGACGAAGGTGGCCGCGGCGCCGACGTGCACCTGCCAGAAGCCCCGGGCGCTGACGTCGAACTCCCCCGACCACGTCGGGGTGGTGACGCGCTCGCGGACGGTCGGGACGGGCATACCGCGTCGGTCGGCGCGGCCACGCGGCACCGGCACGGTCACCGCGGGGGCTCGCCCGCCGGGGGCGACCGTGTCGACGGCCGAGCAGCCCTCCCACTCCGCTTGGAGCACACCGCTGTCCACGACGGCACGGGTGGCGATCAGGCAGTCCTCGACCGGGATCACGTCGTGGGAGCGGTGCGGCCGGAGCCCGGCGCGGCCGCGCTCGTCGACGGCGAACTCCACGCGGGTGCGCCAGCGCAGCCCCTGCTGGTCGCCCGGCACCGGCTCGACCGCGACCTCCCGGTCGAGGCCGGCCAGCCGGTGCAGCTGCTCGGCGACGACGGCCGCCTTGAGCTCCCGGGTGTAGGCGGGCGCCGCGTGCTGCCAGTCGCAGCCGCCGCATCCGCCGGGGTGGGCATAGGGGCACGGCGGCGTGACTCGCTGCGAGGAGGCGGCGAGCACCTCGACGGCGTCGGCCCGCAGGAAGCGAGCGTCCTCGCCGCCCTCGGTGACCCGCGCCCGGACCCGCTCGCCGGGCAGCGCGTGGCGCACGAAGACCACCCGGCCCTCGTGCCGCGCGACGCAGTGGCCGCCGTGGGCGACCGGCCCGACGTCGAGCTCGAGCAGCGTGCCGACCGTCGGCGAACCGTCGCCGGGAGTGGCGTCACGGCCGCGGCCGGAGGCGGCGTCGACGGAGGTCACGACCGACGGATGCCGCGCCGCACCGACCCGGCGCGCGGGCCGTCATACCGGTTCTCGGCGCCGACCGAGGACTGCAGCTGCCACGGGACGCTGGCGACCATGACGCCGGGGGTGAACAGCAACCGGGCCTTCAGCCGCAGGGCGCTCTGGTTGTGCAGGATCTGCTCGTACCAGTGGCCGACGACGTACTCGGGGATGTAGACGACGACGACCTCGCGGGGGCTGTCCCGCCGGATGGACTTGACGTAGTCGATGACCGGGCGGGTGATCTCGCGGTAGGGAGAGTCCAGCGCCTTCAGTGGAACGGGGATGTCCTTGGCGTCCCACTCCTGCTGCAGCGCGCGGGTCTCCTCCGGCTCCACGTCGACGGTGATCGCCTCGAGGATCGAGGGGCGCGTCGCCCGGGCGTAGGCGAGCGCCCGGAGCACCGGCTTGTGGATCCGGGAGACCAGCACCAGCGCGTGCACCCGGGACGGGAGCGTGGCCACGTCGCTGTCGCCCTCGTGCACGGCCAGCTCCTCGCGGACCAGCTCGTAGTGCTTCTTGATGGCGCGCATGAGGATGAACAGCACGGCCATCGCGGCGATGGCGATCCACGCGCCCTTGGTGAACTTCGTGACGAGCACGACGATCAGGACGGTGCCCGACATGGCGGCGCCGAGACCGTTGATCGCGCGGCTGCGCATCATCCGGCCCCGCACCCGGCGGTCCTCCTCGCGGCGCAGGTGGCGGTTCCAGTGCAGGATCATCCCGATCTGGCTCGTCGTGAACGACACGAACACCCCGACGATGTAGAGCTGGATCAGCCGGGTGACCTGGGCGTCGAAGGCGACGATGAGGACGATCGCGCCGGCCGCCAGGATCATGATGCCGTTGCTGTAGGCGAGCCGGTCGCCGCGGGTGCGCAGCTGCCGCGGGAGGAAGCCGTCGCGAGCGAGGATCGAGGCCAGGACCGGGAAGCCGTTGAACGCGGTGTTCGCCGCGAGGACCAGGATCACCCCGGTGGCCGCGATCGTGAAGTAGAAGGCCGGCGGGAAGTTGGAGAACACCGCGTGCGAGAGCTGGCCGACGACCGTCTCCTGGTCGTACTCGAAGCCGCCGAACATGGCCACGCCCGGCGCCGTCTGGTGCCCGTGCACGCCGTTGAGCACCAGCCGGCTCATGTCGGAGTCGGGGTCGACGTAGCGCAGGCCGGTCTTGTTGGCCAGCACGATGATGCCGATGAGCATGGTGACGGCGATGGTGCCCATCATCAGCAGCGTCGTGGCCGCGTTGCGGCTCTTCGGCTTGCGGAACGCCGGTACCCCGTTGCTGATCGCCTCCACACCGGTCAGTGCGGCACAGCCCGAGGAGAAGGTCCGCAGGATCAGGAACGCCCCCGCGGCGGTGGCCAACCCGTGGCTGAAGCCGGGATTCGAGGGGACGTCGAACTTGGCGCTGGCCACCTGCGGCAGGTCCCCGAACCCCCACCGGGTCAGGCCCCAGACCGTCATCCCGATGATCGACGCCATGAAGCAGTAGGTCGGGATCGCGAACGCCGTGCCCGACTCCCGCACCCCGCGCAGGTTCATCGCGGCGAGGAGGATGACCAGCACGACGGCGACCTCGACCTCCTTGCCGTTGATGAAGTCGATGGCCGAGGCAGCGTTCTGCACGCCCGAGGAGATCGACACCGCCACGGTGAGGACGTAGTCGACCATCAGCGCGCTGGCGACGGTCAGCCCGGCGGGTGAACCGATGTTGGTGGTCGCCACCTCGTAGTCGCCGCCGCCGGAGGGGTAGGCGTGCACGTTCTGCCGGTAGGACGCGACGACGGTGAGCATGACGACCGCGACCGCCAGGGCCACCTTCCAGGAGAAGGCGTAGGCGGACAGCCCGGCGACGGACAGGGTGATGAAGATCTCGTCCGGGGCGTAGGCCACCGACGACAACGCGTCGCTGGCGAACACGGGCAGCGCCACGCGCTTGGGGAGCAGCGTCTGCTCCAGCTTGTCGCTGCGCATGGCGCGGCCGACGACCAGCCGTTTGAGCACCCGTCCTGACATCGACACGATGGGCCAGTGTAGGACCGCGGGCGCACGCCGACGGCACCCGTTGCTCGTGTAGCGTCGCAGCGTGCACTTCGTGATCATGGGCTGCGGTCGGGTGGGCGCCACGCTCGCCCGCAACCTGGAACGCCACGGCCACGACGTCGCCGTCATCGACCAGGAACCGGCGGCCTTCCGCCGCCTCGGCGCCGAGTTCGAAGGGCGCCGCGTCACCGGCGTCGGCTTCGACCGCGACACCCTGCGCGACTCCGGCATCGAGCAGGCCTACGCCTTCGCGGCCGTCAGCAGCGGTGACAACTCCAACATCCTCGCCGCGCGCGTGGCGCGCGAGACCTTCGGCGTGGAGCACGTCGTCGCCCGCATCTACGATCCCGGTCGCGCCGAGGTCTACCAGCGCCTGGGCATTCCCACCGTGGCGACGGTCCGCTGGACCGCCGACCAGACGCTGCGCCGGCTGCTGCCGCAGGGTGCCGCGTCGGAGTACCGCGACCCCAGCGGCAAGATCGTGCTCATCGAGGTGCCGGTCGCGCCCTCGTGGATCGGTCGGTCGATCCGCCAGCTCGAGGAGGTCTCCGACACCCGGGTCGCCTTCCTCACCCGGCTCGGGGAGGGGATCCTCCCGACCGACACGACCGTTTACCAAGAGGGTGACCTCGTGCACGTGATGGCCCGCGCGGCCGATGTCCCGGTGGTCGAGCAACGCCTCGACCAGCCCCCGCCGGCGGAATGAGGGAGGCACACGTGGTGAGACGGGAACGCACTCCCATGCGGGTCGTCGTGGTCGGCGCGGGGAGCGTCGGCCGGTCCATCGCCCGCGAGCTGATCCACAACGGCAACCAGGTGCTGCTGATCGACAAGCTCGCCGACGACAAGGCCTCCCGCCGCGTGCCCGAGGCGTCCTGGCTGCTCGGGGACGCCTGCGAGATCAGCACGCTGCAGGAGGCGGGGCTGCCCAGCTGCGACAGCGTGGTCTGCGCCACCGGCGACGACAAGGTCAACCTCGTCGTGTCGCTGCTCGCCAAGACCGAGTTCGGGGTGCCCCGCACGGTCGCCCGCGTCAACAACCCCAAGAACGAGTGGATGTTCGACGAGGGCTGGGGCGTCGACGTGGCCGTGTCCACCCCGCGCCTGATGACCGCGCTCGTCGAGGAGGCTGTCAGCGTCGGCGACCTCGTGCGCATCTTCCAGTTCCAGCAGGGCAAGGCCACCATGGTCGAGCTCACGCTGCCCGACGACAGCCCGTATGCCGGCACGCGCGTCGGCGACGTCACCTTCCCCCCGGACGTGGTGCTGGTCGCCATCATCCGCGAGGACATGGCGATCGCCCCCAGCCGGGACGACGCGATCGAGTCCGGCGACGAGCTGCTCTTCCTCGCCACCCCGGACACCGAGGACGAGCTGGAGTCGATGCTCAGTCCGGGCGAGCGCCCGGCGCGTCCTCCGGAGTGACCTCCGCCTGCGCCCGCCCGGCAGGCCGGTCCTCCACGCCCGTCACGGGCAGGTCCAGCTCGGTACGCCCGCGCACCAGGATCAACCCCATCACCGCCACCGCGGCGAGGTAGGCCGGCCAGCCGAGGACGATCTTGGCGATCCCCAGCAGGGCCACCTCGCCGGCGAAGTACATCGGCAGCATCACGGCGACGCGCACGGCATACAACCCGACGAGCACGAGGGTGAGGCGCTGGCAGACCCGCACCAGGCCACGGTCGCGCCGCCAGCCGAGCGGGTCCTCCTGGATGCGTGGGTCACCCGCCGCGACGAGGAAGCCCACGAGAGGCCACCGCCCGACGACGGACAGCAGCGCCAGCAGTCCCCACCCGATGCTGGCGAGGATGCCGGGCAGGAAGGCGTCCTGTGCCCGGCCGCTGCGCAGCGCGAAGAACGCGGCGATCGCGGTGGCGACCGCGGCCGACAGGACGTAGCGCGGGGTCTGGCGCATGACGAGCCGGACGAGCAGCAGGACCGCAGCCACGGCGGCTGCGGCATAGACGGCGGGGCGCACCTCGTGCTGCCAGACCCAGGCCACCACGAACGCGACGGTCGGCAGCGCCGTCTCCATCGAGCCGCGGAAGCCGCCCAGCGCGGCCGAGAGCCGGGCGCGGATCAGGCCCTCGACCGTCGTCGCGTCCACGTGGCGGGTCTCCTGCGTCCCCTCGTCGGGGCGGTGGTCAGCGCTGGGCGTGGCCACGGCCGGTGATGATCTCGTAGGCGGGGTTGAAGATGGTCGGTGTCCCCGTGTGATAGGTCACTCGGCCCCGCACGGTCAGGTAGGTGCCCGGCGCGATCCCGGCGATGCGGCGCCGGCCGAGCCAGACGACGTTGAGCGACCGGCTGCCGTCGTAGAGCTCGGCGACGAGCGCGGGCACATTGGCCCGGGGGCGGAGGGTGACGCTGCGAACCGTGCCGCAGACGCTGGCGAGCTGCCGGTCCCCGACCCCGGCGATCGGCGTCCCGCCGAGCCGGTCGGAGTCCTCCTGCAGCTCCCGTGCCTCCAGCTCCTCCTCGGATCGGGTCAACCGGTCCGTGACGCGGGTGAGCAGCCCCTGTGCGCGGGGACCGCTCTCGGGGGCCTTGTCGGTGACCTTGGTTGCTCGTGCCATCTCGTGGTCCTCTGGCAGCTTCGTCAATGCCTTCAGTGCCTTCGGTGCCTTGGGGGTGGTGGTCCTGCCGTCACCGGATCTCGGTGATCTCCGGGCCGCGCTCGAGTGGACCGAAGCGGTCCTCCCCCTCCTCGACCTGGCCGATCTGCCCGGCCTGCTCGGCGGCAGCCGCCATCTCCTCGGGCAGCCGCAGCGGCAACAGCTCCCGCGGCGCCATCGCCTCGGCCCCGCGAACGACGACGGTCTGCCGGATGAAGTCCACCAGGGCGCTGCCCGCGTCGGGGTCGACGGCGGCCTTGCCCGAGACGACGGCGCGCAGGAACCAGCGCGGCCCGTCCACCCCGACGAACCGAGCCGGTGAGTAGGTGGTGCGTCCGTTGCTCCCCCGGCTCGGCATCCGGGTCTGCAGCTCGAGGCCGAGGGGTCCCTCGACGACCTCGGCGGTGCCGCCCTGGGCGGTGATGCTCTGGGAGATCTCGTCGCGGATGTCGTCCCACACACCGCTGGACTTCGGGGCGGCAAACGCCTGCAGCTGCACCGCGGACTCCCCCAGCAGCGCGCTGGCGGCGACGATGTTCTGCGACTCCTCGTCGACCTCCAGGCGCAGCTCCATGCCCGGCAGCCCGGCGACCCACAGCGAGCCGAGGTCGAGTCGCTGGCCGCGCTCGTCCACCTCGTCCCGGTCGAACGGTCCCTCGCTGCGGTCGACCCTCACGGCCCCCGCGGCGTCGTCCTCGGCGTCCTCGCTCTCGTCGCCGGCGACGTCGGTCTCGTCTCCGGTGTCCTCGGCGCGGTCGTCACGGGCGGCGTCGTCCGGGTCCGCGGCGACCGGCTCGTCCGGCGCCTCGTCGAGGCGTACGGCGTCGTCGGCTCCCGCCTCGGTGTCGACGTCCTTCTTGCGTCGGAAGATGCCCACTGCCTGCTCAGTCCTTCGTCGTCGCGTCGTTGGTGTCGGTCATGTCGTGCGTGGGGTCGATGCCCGGCGTGCTGTCCGCGGCGGGGCGGCCGGAGCCGAAGCCCCCACTCGCCCCATGTCCAGTGTCACCCCGGTGGCTGTCCGGAAGCGAGTCCACCTCGACGAAGCGAACCCTCGCCACCTGCTGCACCACCAGTTGCGCGATGCGGTCCCCGCGACGGACCGTGAAGGTTTCGTGTGGGTCGGTGTTGACGAGGTTGACCTTGATCTCCCCGCGGTAGCCCGCGTCGACCGTTCCCGGCGAGTTCAACGTGGTGATCCCGTGACGGGCGGCGAGGCCGGAGCGGGGGTGGACGAAGCCGGCATACCCCTCGGGGAGGGCCAGCGCGACCCCGGTCGGCACCAGGGCACGCTCGCCCGGGGCCAAGGTGACGTCCACCCGGGCGTGCAGGTCGGCGCCTGCGTCACCCGGGTGGGCGTAGGTCGGCAGCGGGAGGCCGGAGTCGAGGCGGCGCAACGACACCGGGGTGCCGGCGCCGTCGCCGGACGAGGTCACGCCGCGCAGTCGCGGCAGACCGGCTGTCCGCCGACCTCCTTGGCGAGCTGGCTGCGGTGGTGCACGAGGAAGCACCGCGAGCAGGTGAACTCGTCCGCCTGCCGCGGCAGCACCCGCACCGACAGCTCCTCACCGGAAAGGTCGGCGCCGGGCAGTTCGAAGCCCTCGGCCTGCTCGGCCTCGTCGACGTCGACGCTCGAGGAGTTCTTGTCCACGCGACGCGACTTGAGCTCCTCGATGGAGTCCTCGTTCAGGTCGTCGTCAGTCTTGCGTGGCGCGTCGTAATCAGTGGCCATCTGGTTCGGTACTCCTGATCGTCCTTCCCCTTGCGGGGATCGTTGCCCATACCCCTTGCGGGGACGAATTGCCCTGTTGTTGCTGTCTGCTGTTGTGACCCGCCCCACACTGGGCGGGACCGCCCGTTCGGTGTCTGCGAGGACAACGCCGTCTCCCCGCGTTTTGTGCCCGACCGAAGGCGGATTGTGCCCTACGAAGCCGAAGGTTTCCAGCAGGGGGTCCGGCGGGTGGACGAAACGGCGGAATTCGCCGGGCAATCTGCCCACAGTCTGGGCGCAACCTGCCGACTGCCGCGGGCCCACCCACCCGCCGCGGGCCGGACCCGGGGGGCTCAGCCCGCCACGTCGGCCAGGATCGCCTCGAGCCCGTCGGCGAGCTCGGGCGCGGCAGCCAGGACCAGCGCGCTGCCGGGCGGTTCGGTGCCCCGACCGCGCACGACTCCCCCGGCCTCGGTGACGACGAGGAGCCCGGCGGCCAGGTCCCACGGGTGCAGCCCGGACTCGTAGTAGCCGTCGAGCCGGCCCGCGGCCACGCTGCACAGGTCGATCGCCGCGCTGCCGCCACGGCGCAGGTCGCGGATCCGGGGCAGGACCTGGGCGGCCACCGCTCCCTGGCGGGCGCGCACGTCACTGCGGTAGCCGAAACCGGTGCCGACGAGTGCCCGCTCGACCGGCACGCCGGTCGTCACGTGCAGCCGCCGCGCCACAGCACTGTTCGATGAGCCGGACACCGTCGAGCCGGACACCGTCGAGCCGGACATCGTCGTGAGGAAGGAGCCTCCACCGGCGCGGGCGTGGAACAGCTCATCCACGGACGGCCGGCTCACCGCCCCGGCCACCGTCTCCCAGGCGCCGGGCACGGTCGGGTCGCCGGTCACGACGGCGACGGACACGGCATACTCCGGCAGTCCGTAGAGGTAGTTGACCGTGCCGTCGATGGGGTCGACCACCCAGGTGAGGCCGCTCCAGTCCCGCGGCGTGTGCCCGGCGCCGGCCTCCTCGCCCAGCACCGCGTCGTGCGGGCGGGCCTCGGCGATCCGGGCGCGCAGCAGTTGCTCGGAGCGTCGGTCCATCTCGGTGACGATGTCGGTGCTGCTGCTCTTGGTGTCGGCGACGCCGAGGTCGTCGGGCCGTTCGTCGACGATGAGGCGGCCGGCGGCGACGGCGAGCTCGACGGCGAGCGCTTCGAGCTCGCGCAGCTCGGCGGGGGCAGGGACGGGCGCGCGGTCCATCAGTCCCTCCCGCAGGCGGCCGGGCGGACGGTGCGCAGGTTGGGGCAGCACCCGGCCGGGCAGACCGCCGGCAACGGGTGCGGATCGGGCCAGGCCGGCCCGGTGACCTCGACGCCACGTGCCTGCGCGGCACGCTCCTCGAGCAGATCCACAAGGCCGCTGACGAACTCCGCGTCGGTGCCGACGGTCGGCACGCGGACGAGCTGCAGCCCGAGCTCGTCGGCGGTCTCCTGCGCCTCCGTGTCGAGGTCGTAGCGGACCTCCATGTGGTCCGAGACGAACCCGATCGGCGCGAGCACCACCGTCTCGACGCCTGCCGCGGCCAGCTCGCCCAGGTGGTCGTTGACGTCCGGCTCCAGCCACGGCTGGTCGGGGCGACCGGACCGGGAGCAGTAGACGAGCTTGTCGGCGAGCTCGACGCCGAGCGTGGCGCGGACCTCGTCGGTGATGGCGCCGGCGAGCTGTGCGTGCTGGCGCTGGTACGCGTTGCCCTCCCCGTCGCCGGGACCGGAGGTGTCGTCCATCGCCAGCGGGATCGAGTGGGTCACGTAGGCGATCCGGAGGCGCTCGGCATCGGTGTCCCGCAACGCCTCTCGCACCGCCTCGGTCACCAGGCGGCAGTTGGCGCGGGCGAAGCCGGGGTGGTTCGGGTAGGGCCGCACCTTGTCGACCTCGAGCGGGCGCCCCTCCTCCTCGAGCGTCTGCAGGGCACCGCCGAGGTCCTCGCGGTACTGCCGGCAGGAGGAGTATGACGAGTACGCGCTGGTCACGATCGTCACCACTCGGCGCAGCCCCTGCCCGTGGGCCTCGCGCAGCGTGTCGGTGACGAAGGGGGCGGAGTTGCGGTTGCCCCACAGCAGCGGGGTGTCGATCTCCCGACGGTCCAGCTCGTGGCGCAGCGCCTCGAGCAGCGCACGGTTCTGGTCGTTGATCGGGCTCCGGCCACCGAAGTGGTGGTAGTGCTCGGCCACCGACTCCAGCCGCTCGTCGGGGATGCCGCGCCCGGCGGTCACCGTGCGCAGGAACGGCATGACCTCCTCCGGGCCCTCGGGCCCCCCGAAGGAGAGCAGCAGGACGGCGTCGTAGGGGGCCAGCGGGGCCGGGTCGGAGGTGCTCATCGGCTCAAAACTAGCCGAGCGGCGTGGTCGGTTAGGTGCTGGGCGCACGAGGGTGGCAGAGTTCGACACGGGCTTTGCGCAACACGGGAGAGGGCGAATGCAGGATCTGCGACTCATCGGCGTGCACGAGGACGGCCAGCACCTGCTGCTCGGCGCCGACGACGGCACGCGATTCCGGCTCCCGCTCAGCGATGACCTGCGCGCCGCCGTCCGACGGGGGCGGCCACGCCAGGGCCACCTGCCCGTCGAGGTCGAGGGCGGGCTGCGGCCGCGCGACGTGCAGGCGCTGATCCGGGCTGGCGCGAGCGCCGAGGACGTGGCCGACCAGGCCGGGTGGTCGGTCGACAAGGTCCGCCGCTACGAGGGCCCGATCCTCGCCGAGCGCGAGCACGTGGCCCAGCTGGCCCGCGCGGTGCGGGTGCGCGGCCGCGCACAGGGCGGCGTCGCCCCGACCCTGGACTCCCGGACCACCGAGCGCCTGAGCGACCGTGGCGTGAACCCGACCCACGCCTACTGGGACGCGCACCGGGTCGAGCACGGACCCTGGACCGTGGTGGTCACCTTCCCGGCCGGCGGTCGGGAGCGGCAGGCCAGCTGGCACTTCGACCTGCCGGACCGGACGATCACCCCGCTCGACGACGAGGCCCGCTGGCTCAGCGGGGACGACGATGCCGCCTCCACCGGACCGCTGCCCGCACCTCGAGTGCCCCCCACCGGCCGCTCCACGCGGGTGTATGACGTCGAGGCCGAGGGCGGCCTGCGCGCCACCGAGCGCTCCGGAGACAGCGGGGCCGGCGCAGCGGGCCGCTCGGGCGAGGACGCCGCCTCCCCGGGCCAGCCGGGAAAGGCCGGCGGCGGACCCTCCGGGCGGGAGGAGCCGGTCGACCTGATGACGGCGATGCGCGAGCGCAGCGCGGCGTCGCGGGCGAGCCGGCGCCGCCGGCGCAACCGCCGTTCACCCGCCGACGTCCCCCAAGCCGACCCGCAGCCGCCCGAGGACGCGCTCCCGCTGGAGGACATCCCCTACGCCACCGTGACGGCCGACG
>NZ_DASSTI010000143.1:0-11502 GCF_035708005.1 Segeticoccus sp.
GGCGGGAGCGGCGGCGCGGGAGCGGGTGGAGTCTTCCGCTGGGACGCGATCGGCTGGTCGTAGTCGGTGCGCACGATCGCGTCGACGACCTGCTCCTCGGTGTAGTTCTCCGAGCCCTCGATCACCGGCACGAATCCCACGAGCACGCCGTCGCGCATCACCTGCGCCTCGAGTCCGGCGGTGCCGTCGGAGTCCCACGTGGCCAGGCGGCCGTGCGGGAGCTTGACGTTGACCCCGAACTGGTGGACGCCGACGCGGGCGAGCTCGGCATTCGTCCCGCGGGCGCGCAGGGCGTCGACGACGCGACGGGCCTTGTTCTCCTCCATGGTGGTGCCGAGCCTACCCAGCGCACCGCTGTGGCTGCGTACTCCCGGGGCGCGTTCTCCCACGGGGGGCCTCAGCGCCGGCGGGCGGCCACCGTGACCTGCCGCGTGACGGCGGCCATGACCCGCTCGGTGGCGGCAACGAGGTCGGCGGCGGTGGTCGACCGGGACAGCGTCAGTGGCTCGCCGAAGCACACGACGGCCCGCGCGCGACGCAGGGGCCAGCGCAGCAGGGCGGTACGCCCGAACCGCCAGACCTGCTGGGCGCCCCAGTGGCCGACCGGAGTCACGGGGACACCGGTGGTGGCTGCCAGCCAGGCGACGCCGGGACGCCCCCGTTCCGGGAGCTGGTCGCACCGGCGGGTGAGGTGACCCTCGGGGTAGATGACGACGCACTCCCCCCGCCGCAGCGTGTCGGCGGCCGCGGACAGCGTCGCCCCGTAGTCACCCGAGACGGGCTCCACCGGGAGCGGCAGGAGCAGCCGCGACACCCAGCCCACCACCGGCGCCTCGAGCAACCCGGGCCGCACGACGAAGCGCGGGATGCGCCCGCGGACCACGACCGTCACGCCCAGCACCAAGGGATCGATCACCGACAGGTGGTTCGCGGCGATGAGCAAGGGTCCCGAAGCCGGCAGCTCCGCACCCTGCGACTCGATGGTGCAGACCGGGGTCAGCAGCGCGCGCACGAGGAGGGCGACGGTCCGGAAAGTCCGTTCGCCCGGCACCCGGGCGACGGCACGTCTGCGGCGCAGCACCGCCGTCGGGGTCCGCGAGCGCCGCCTCACGGGGCCGTGGAACGGCGCCGGGGGTCGCGCGGCTGCTCCTGCGCGTAGTCCTCGAGGAGCTCACCCTCCTCGGCGCGGGTCAGCCCGGCCCCGCGCGACCGGTCCGCGCCTTCGGCGAGCTCCCACTCCAGCACGTCCGCGAGGGTCTCCTCCAGCGGTCGCAGGGTGAGCCCTGCGGCCCGGGCGGCGGAGTTGTCGCGGTCGGCGAACCCGGCATACTCCGGCTCGGGCAACCACAACGGCAGCGAACGCGGCCCCATCCAGGGCTGCACGTCGTGCTCGGTGAGCCAGTCCTCCGGCGCGGTGACGAGCGCACCGTGGTGGTCGGCGACCGTGCGGGCGGCGTCCAGGTGCGCCGCGAACGGCACAGTCTCGCCGGTGGCGTTGAAGGCTCCGGCGGTGCCGGAGGCACCCGCGTCGACGAGCCAGGCCGCCAGGTCGCGGACATCGAGGACCTGGGTGGCGTGGTCACCGATGTCGGGGACCAGCACCTGTCCGTCCCCGGAGGCCGGCCGGGCCAGCCGCAGCGGCCAGTAGCCCGTCCGGCCGGACACGTCTCCCGGACCGCCGATGAGCCCAGCGCGGGCGACCAGCACGCGGTCCTGCCCGAAGGCCCCGAGCACGTGCTGCTCGCAGGCCACCTTGGCCTCGCCGTAGGTCTCCATGTTCTCCATGACGTCGCCGCCCAGCGGCGGGAGCAGCGCGGCGCTCTCGTCCGCGCCGGGAGTGGCGTGGTCGGCATACACGTTGAGCGAGGAGACGAACACGTAACGCCCGCAACGGTCATGCAGCGCCTCGGTGGCGCGGCGGACGTGCCCCGGCTGGCGCGCCACGTCGACGACCACGTCCCAGTCGGTTCGGCCCACCAGGTCGTAGGCTTCGGCGTCGTCGCGGTCGGCGCGCACGAGCGCTGCCCCGTCCGGAGGCGAGCCGGAGGTGCCCCGCGCGAGGCAGCTGACCTCGTGGCCGCGGGCGAGCGCGGCGGTCGCGACCTGTCCGCCCAACCAGGCGGTGCCGCCGAGGACCAGGAAGCGCACGGCGCTCAGCTGCTGTGGCCCTCGAGCCACGCCTCGGGCCGGGTTGGTTCGAAGAGCTCGACGAGGTTGCCGGCCGGATCCTCGACCAGCAGCTGGTTGCCCCCCACGCCGCTGATGATGTCGCTGCGGAGGCGGATGCCGGCGCCGCGCAGCTGGGCGGCGAGGTCCTCCAGGCCGGTGACCTCCAGCGAGAAGCGGTTCCAGCCGCCGGGCTCGGGATTGGTCCCGTCCGGCATCGCCTGACCGCCGCCGCCCTGCAGGCTGGGGGCGCTCAGGAGCAGCCGCAGGTCGCCGTGGGTGAGCATCGCGAACGTGTCCGCCGGGTGCAGCTGCTCACGGAACCCGAGGTGCTCGGTGTAGAAGGCGATCGCCTCGTCGACGTCATTGACGATGTACCGAACGCTCACGGTGGCCATCAGCCTGTCCTTCCGTCGTGTCCTCCTGCACCGTAGCGTGGCCCCGGCCGTCGCCGCGGTGCGCCACCTTGCGCCCCATCGACCACCAGGAGACCAGCGCCCACACCCCCTCGAGCAGCAGGAACCCCCAATCCCGCCCGAGCCAGGCGAGCACCGCCAGCGCCGAGGACCCGAGGGCGTTCAGCCACAGGTAGCTCCACTGGGTTGGCGACATGCGGTTCGCCTGCACCGCGGCGAAACCGGCGAGCACGAGCAGGGCACCGACCACCTGGATGATCTGCGACGGGTCAGCCATGACGACCTCCTGGACCACAACCGTCGTCGTCTCCGGGTACGGCTGCCCTCGTCCGGGGTCACGTCAGGTCCGACGCTCCACCTCCACAGATAGCACGAAGTCGACGTCGGGCAAAAGCGGTGCCGGGCCCGGAACCGCGGTCCGCCCCGGGCCCACGTCGCCGCTCGACGCAGACCCGGGGCGAGAGGGGCCCTCAACCGGCCTGGCCGGCATACGTGCCGACGCTCCAGATGACTCCCTCCGGGTCGGCGACGCTGAACTCTCTTGAGCCGTAGTCGGTGTCCTGTAGCTCCCGCACCACCCGGGCACCTGCCGCACGGGCCCGGGCATACAGCTCGTCCGGTTCCGCGCAGACAAGGTATGCCGACCCGGCCGCGGGCGGCTGGTCGCTCAGGGGCGAGCCCGCGCGGCGGGAGCCGAGCATCACGCCGCCACCGAGCGGCCCGCGCAGCTCGGCGTGGTGGATGGTGTCGCCGTCGGCGTAGCGGACCACCTCGGTGAAGCCGAGCGCGTCGACGAGGAAGTCGATCGCCGCCGGTGCGTCGGTGTACTGGAACGTCGGCCAGACGCCGACCGTCGTCGTGGGTGTGTGCGTCATCGCTGGTTCCTCCGTGATGTCGACGGGGGGCGACGTGTTTCGCCCCTGCAGGTCCCATCGTGGTGCGCCTGTCCCTGCCGGGTCTTGAACGAAGGGGAACGACGCCCTGCCCGGAGCCACCTGCTCGGCAGTCACCAGCGTTGGTGGGTCGTGAGGGCGAGTCGCGACCAGATGCCGACGGGGCGGGCCTACGATCGCCATACTTGAGGTCACCGCGCCCTGGCCAGTTCAGGCGGAGGGGCGCCGAGGGGCACGGGAGGACCATGTGGGGACGCTGGGCATCGGCGCGGTGAAGCGCTGGGGTGGCCGGCGGGCGTGGGGCAAGGTCCTCTCCGGGGAGAACCCTCTGCTCTTGCGCGTGCTGCCCCGGTCCTTCTTCCTCCCCCTGCAACGTCGAGGGCTGGACCCGGTGCCCGAGTGGACGGAGCGGGCCGACACCGCGCCGGTGCACCGGTGGGCCTCGGTGCTCGGGATGCGGCTCTGGCTGGCGACCGGGTACGACGAGGTGCGCAGCGTCCTGGCCGACACCGACCGGTACAGCAACGACGTCCGGCAGCTGGTCCGGCGCACGGAGGCCACCGGGTCGGAGGCGATCGGCGGTCTCGGCTTCACCGATCCCCCCGACCACACCCGGCTGCGCCGCTACCTCACGCCGGAGTTCACCCGCCGTCGGCTGGCGCGGCTCGAGCCGCGCATCGAGCAGATCGTGCACGAGCAGCTCGACACCCTCGAGCGCGCGGCCGAGGGTGACGCGCCGATCGACCTGGTCAGCGGGTTCGCCTTCCCGGTGCCCTTCCGGGTGATCTGCGAGCTCCTCGGCCTGTCGATGGAGGAGTGCGAACAGTTCCGCACGCTGGGTCAGGCCCGCTTCGACTTCAGCGGAGGCGCCCGTGGGCTCCTCGGCGCCGCCGCACCCACCAGGGAGTTCCTCATCGGGGTCGCCGCACGGCAGCGGCAGCGCCCCGGGGAGGGGCTGATCGGTTCCTTGGTCAGGTCCCACGGCGACGAGCTCGACGACGTCGAGCTGGGCGGGCTGGCCGACGGCCTGTTCCTCGGCGGCTACGAGACCTCAGCGAGCATGCTGGCCCTGGGGACGATGGCCCTGCTGCAGGATCCCGCGCAGTACGCCGCCCTGTGCCGCGAGCCGGACGACGTCGAGCGCCTCGTCGAGGAGCTGCTGCGCTACCTCTCCGTGGTCCAGGTCGCCTTTCCGCGGTTCGCCCGGGTCGACCACGAGCTGGGCGGCCAGCGGATCCGGGCGGGCGACGCCGTGGTCTGTTCGCTGGCCGCCGCCAACCACGCCGAGCAGTTCGGCCCCACCCGGCAACGCCTCGACACACAGCGTGTCGGGCCCCCCGGCCACCTCGCCTTCGGCCACGGCCCACACCGCTGCGTCGGTGCCGAGCTGGCCCGGGCGGAGCTGCGCATCGCCTTCCGGGCCCTGGTGGGCCGGTTCCCCCACCTCAGCCTCGCGGCGGACCCGGCCGAGCTGCAGTTCCGCCCGACGTCGATCGTCTACGGCCTGGAGTCGCTGCCCGTGCGGTTGGGCCAGCCCTCCACCAACCAGCCACCCTTCTCCGCGGCGACGGCGAGGGCCTGACGACCGTGCCCCCGCTTGCACCCGACCTGGGCCCCGCGATCGTGGTGGCGGCCCTGTCGGCGTGCGGGTTCTCGCTGTCCTCGTCGCTGCAGCACCGGGACGCGAGCGGTGCGCCGGAGCACGTGCGCGGCCCGATCCGGCTCATCGGCTACCTGCTCACGCGCCGGGCGTGGCTGCTCGGTGTCACCTTGGGTGTGGCCTCGTTGGTCCTGCACGCCCTCGCCCTGCGCCTCGGACCGCTGGCCGTGGTCCAGCCGCTGATGGTGAGCGGCGTGGTGCTGGCGGTGGTCGTGCGGGCCGCGCTCGATCGCCGCACCCCGTCCGGCCGGGAACTGTCCGGCGTGCTGCTGACCGCTGCGGCCCTGGCCGGTTTCCTGGTGGTCAGCCGGGCCCAGGACCACCACCGGCTGCCGCACGGGAGCCATGCGGTGGGCTTCACCGTGGCTGCGCTGCTGGTCGTCGTGGGCACCGCCGTGACGGCCGAAAGGCTCCGGCAGCCCACCCGCAGCGCCATGCTGTTCGGCGTCAGCACCGGAGTCCTGTTCGGCCTCACGGCCGGGCTGCTCAAGGTCGTGGTGACGCAGGCCCAGCACGGTGGCATCCCCGGGGCGGCGCTGTCCTGGGAGCTGTGGGTGTTCCTGCTGGTCGGGGTGAGTGGCACGGCACTCAACCAGCGGGCCTACCACCGCGCGCCACTGGCCGTCTCGATGCCGCTGCTCAACATCATCGATGTGGTGGTGGCGCTGGGGTTCGGCTGGTTGGTCTTCGGCGACGCGGTCGCCCACGACCCGCTCACCGTCCTGGCCCAGCTCGCCTGCCTGACCGGGATGGCCCTGGGACTGCGCCTGATCGCCGTGACGGCCGAGCAGCCGGCCGGCGAGCTGCCCACCCGCCGGCCCGCCACGCCCACGCGTGCGGCCGGGTGACGGCGACACCGCGCCTCGACCTGAACCGCAACGGTCAGCGGGCGTCCGGACCGGCGAGGCGCAGCGGGTCCTGCAGCAGCGACACTGGCGGGCACCCGGCGAACGCCGTGAAGTCCCGGGTGAAGTGGGCCTGGTCGGCGTAGCCGGCGTCGGCCGCGATCGCGGCCAGCTGCGGCCGCGGGGTGGACGCGAGCAACCGTTGCGCGCGGTCGAAGCGCAGCACCCGGCGCACCCGGCTCGGCGACAGCCCGAGCTCGGCACGGAACCGGCCGGACAGGTGGCGCCGGGAGCAGCCGACCTCACGGGCCAGCTCCTCGATCCGGACCAGGCCGTCGGCGCCGGCGAGCCGGCGCCAGGCGTGCGCCACCTCCGGCTGCGGCGCGGCTGCCTCGCCGAGACGCCGCTCGACCTCGGCCAGGACGAGCTCGAGCCGGGCCACCCCGTCGCCCTCCTCGTGCAGCTGCTCGCGCAGCCGTACCGCTGCAGTCCCCCAGACGTCCTCGAGCGCGACCGACCGGCGGACCAGCTCGCTCGCCGGCATCCCGAACACTGCTCTGGCCGCCAGCGGGTCGAGGTCGAGCTGCACCCCGCTCATCCGCCCCTCGTGGCGGATCAGCGAGGCCGTGTCGTCCAGCCCGGCCACCATCGCGTCGAACCGGCCGCGCCGCCCGGACCCGTCGGTCACGTCGAGCGGCTCCTCGAGGGTGACGATGAGGGTCAGCCACCGGCTCGGGACGCCGCGGTGGGCACCCGCCGGCATCCCGGCATACCGGTAGCCCACGGCCCGCCCGATCGGGCCGCGTCCCGGCGCCGACCGCACGTGCGAGGTCTCAGCGACCATGCCGTGACCCTACGTCGGAACCCACCCCGCGGGCACGTCCCCGGACAGACGTATGCCGGCCGCCCACCTGACGGTGAGCGGCCGGCATACCGGGGGTTCAGCGAGGAACTACCGTGAGGACGTCACTCCTGGGTGGCCTCGACCGGCGGGGCGTCCGGGACGCGCGAGTGGGGCGTGCCCTTGAAGGTGAACTGCGCCTCCTTGCCCTCGCCCTCGGTGTCGACCACCACGACCTCGCCGGCACCGATCTCGCCGTAGAGGATCTTCTCGGAGAGCATGTCCTCGATGTCGCGCTGGATCGCCCGACGCAGCGGCCGCGCCCCGAGCACCGGGTCGTAGCCGCGCTTGGCCAGCAGCTTCTTGGCGGACGCGGTGAGCTCGATGCCCATGTCCTTGTCCTTCAGCCGCTCGTCGAGGCGGGCGACCATCAGGTCGACGATCGCGACGATCTCGTCCTCGGTCAGCTGCGGGAAGACGATGGTGTCGTCCACCCGGTTGAGGAACTCGGGCCGGAAGTGCTGCTTGAGCTCGTCCGTGACCTTGTTCTTCATCTTCTCGTAGGACGTCTGGGTGTCGCCGCCCGGCGTGAAGCCGAGCGAGACGCCCTTGGCGATGTCCCGCGTGCCGAGGTTGGTGGTCATGATGATGACGGTGTTCTTGAAGTCGACCACCCGGCCCTGGGAGTCGGTGAGCCGGCCGTCCTCGAGGATCTGCAACAGCGAGTTGAAGATGTCGGGGTGGGCCTTCTCGACCTCGTCGAAGAGCACGACCGAGAACGGCTTGCGCCGCACCTTCTCGGTGAGCTGGCCGCCCTCCTCGTACCCCACGTAACCGGGAGGCGAGCCGAACAGCCGCGAGACGGTGTGCTTCTCGGAGAACTCGCTCATGTCGAGCTGGATCAGGCTGTCCTCGTCACCGAAGAGGAACTCGGCCAGCGTCTTGGCGAGCTCGGTCTTGCCGACACCGGTCGGCCCGGCGAAGATGAACGACCCACCGGGACGGCGCGGGTCCTTCAACCCGGCGCGGGTGCGCCGGATCGCCTGGGACAGGGCCTTGATGGCGTCGTCCATGCCGACGATCCGCTTGTGCAGCTCGTCCTCCATGTGGAGCAGCCGGCTGGACTCCTCCTCGGTCAGCTTGAACACCGGGATGCCGGTGGACGCGGCGAGGACCTCGGCGATGAGCTCCTCGTCGACCTCTGCGACGACGTCCATGTCGCCGCTGCGCCACTCCTTCTCGCGCTGCGCCTTCTGCTCGAGCAGCTGCTTCTCGTCGTCCCGCAGCGACGCGGCCTTCTCGAAGTCCTGCGCGTCGATCGCGGACTCCTTCTCGCGGCGCACGTGCGCGATCTTCTCGTCGAACTCGCGCAGGTCCGGCGGCGCAGTCATCCGGCGGATCCGCAACCGGGCGCCGGCCTCGTCGATCAGGTCGATCGCCTTGTCGGGCAGGAACCGGTCGTTGATGTAGCGGTCGGCCAGGTTGGCCGCCGTGGCCAGCGCCGCGTCCGTGATCGAGACGCGGTGGTGCGCCTCGTAGCGGTCGCGCAGCCCCTTGAGGATCTCGATGGCGTGCGCGAGGTTCGGCTCGTTGACCTGGATCGGCTGGAACCGACGCTCGAGCGCGGCGTCCTTCTCGACGTGCTTGCGGTACTCGTCGAGTGTCGTCGCGCCGATGGTCTGCAGCTCGCCCCGGGCCAGCATCGGCTTGAGGATGCTGGCGGCGTCGATCGCGCCCTCGGCGGCCCCGGCACCGACGAGGGTGTGGATCTCGTCGATGAACAGGATGATGTCGCCGCGCGTCCGGATCTCCTTGAGCACCTTCTTCAGGCGCTCCTCGAAGTCACCGCGGTAGCGGCTGCCGGCGACGAGCGCGCCGAGGTCGAGGGTGTAGAGCTGCTTGTCCTTCAACGTCTCGGGCACCTCGCCCTTGACGATGTCGGCGGCAAGACCCTCGACGACGGCGGTCTTGCCGACGCCCGGCTCCCCGATGAGTACCGGGTTGTTCTTCGTCCGTCTGGAGAGGACCTGCATGACCCGCTCGATCTCTTTCTCACGACCGATGACGGGGTCGAGCTTGCCCTCTCGGGCGGCCTGGGTCAGGTTGCGGCCGAACTGGTCGAGCACCAGCGACCCGCTCGGGGTCGCCTCGGCGCTGCCGCCGACCCCGGCCCCCTGCGGCTCCTTGCCCTGGTAGCCGGACAGCAGCTGGATGACCTGCTGCCGCACCCGGTTGAGGTCCGCCCCCAGCTTGACCAGGACCTGCGCCGCGACACCCTCACCCTCGCGGATGAGGCCGAGCAGGATGTGCTCGGTGCCGATGTAGTTGTGGCCGAGCTGCAGTCCCTCTCGCAGGGACAGCTCGAGCACCTTCTTGGCGCGGGGGGTGAAGGGAATGTGCCCGGTCGGGGCCTGCTGACCCTGGCCGATGATTTCCTGAACCTGCTCGCGCACGGCGTCGAGCGAGATGCCCAGGCTCTCCAGAGCCTTGGCGGCGACGCCTTCTCCTTCGTGAATGAGGCCGAGCAGGATGTGCTCGGTCCCGATGTAGTTGTGGTTGAGCATGCGCGCTTCTTCCTGCGCCAGCACCACAACCCGCCGGGCCCGGTCGGTGAACCGTTCGAACATCGTCTGCTCCTCGCTATCGAGATACCTCGATGCTATCTGTGCTCAGGGGCACCAGTACCCGCGCCGTGCGGGACCGATGCACGATCGGGACAACGCCGCGCTGCTCCCCCCTGTTCCACCGCCTTGAGCCGCACCGGCTCATGTTCGCCGTCAGCGGAAGAGGCGACAGGGTGGACAGGGGCGGCAGACTGGGGCCATGCGGATCGGACTGTTCGTCACCTGTCTCGGCGACGTGCTCTTCCCCGACGTGGGCAAGGCGACCGTCACGATCCTCGAACGCCTGGGCCACCAGGTCGTCTTCCCGGCAGCACAGACCTGCTGTGGCCAGATGCACACCAACACCGGCTACCAGCAGGATGCGCTCGGTCTGGTCCGTCACCACGTGGAGGTGTTCGAGGCCGCGCTGGAGGCGGATGTCGAGGCGATCGTGGCCCCGTCCGGGTCGTGTGCCGGGTCGGTGCGCCACCAGCACGCGACGATCGCCCGCCGGGCCGGGGACGAGGCGCTGGGGGCGCGGGCCGAGAAGGTCGCCGACCGCACCTATGAGCTGTCCGAGCTGCTGGTGGACGTGCTGGGCGTGACCGACGTGGGGGCGAGCTACCCGCACCGGGTCACCTACCACCCCACCTGCCACTCGCTGCGCCTGCTGCACGTGGCCGGCGAGATGGTCGGGGCCACGCGGCAGGGCCCGGACAAGCCGTTGCAGCTGCTGCGCGCCGTGCGGGGGATCGACCTGGTGGAGCTGCCCGCGGCGGAGCAGTGCTGCGGCTTCGGCGGCACCTTCGCGATCAAGAACGCCGAGACCTCGACGGCGATGCTGGCCGACAAGATGAGCAACGTGATGAGCACGCACGCGGAGGTGGTCACCGCCGGGGACATGTCCTGCCTGATGCACATCGGCGGGGGGCTGGGCCGGATGCGCACCGGCATCCGCCCGGTGCACCTCGCGGAAGTCTTGGCGAGCCAGCAGGGGGTGGCCTGATGAGTGTGTTCCTCGGTATGCCGAGCACGGGGGTTCCCGGACCCGTCGCCCCTGCCGGGGTGGGTCACCTCAGCGGCGACGAGCCGTTCCCGCAGGCGGCGCGGCACGAGCTGCGTGACGCACGGCTGCGGCGCAACCTGGGCCACGCGACGCGCACCATCCGGGCCAAGCGCGCCGCGGTGGTGGACGAGGTGCCGGACTGGGAGCAGCTGCGTGACGCCGGCAGCGCCCTCAAGACCGCGACGATGGACCGGCTGCCCGAGCTGCTGGAGCAGTTCGAGGCCAAGGTCACCCAGCGCGGTGGTGTCGTGCACTGGGCCCGCGACGCGGCCGAGGCCAATCGCATCGTCACCGACCTGGTCCGGGCCACCGGTCAGGACGAGGTGGTCAAGGTCAAGTCGATGGCCACCCAGGAGATCGGGCTCAACGAGGCGCTCGAGGCCGCGGGCATCACGCCGCACGAGACGGACCTGGCCGAGCTCATCGTCCAGCTCGGGCACGACAGCCCCTCCCACATCCTCGTGCCGGCCATCCACCGCGGGCGGGCCGAGATCCGCGACATCTTCGTGCGGGAGATGCCCGAGGCGGGGCCGGAGCTGACCGACGAGCCTGCCGCGCTGGCCGAGGCCGCGCGGCGGCACCTGCGGCGGACCTTCCTGCGGGCCAAGGTGGCGATCAGCGGCGCCAACTTCGGCGTCGCCGAGACCGGGACGCTCATGGTGGTCGAGTCCGAGGGCAACGGGCGGATGTGCCTGACGCTGCCGGAGACGCTGATCACGGTGATGGGCATCGAGAAGCTCGTGCCGACCTGGCGCGACCTCGAGGTCTTCCTGCAGCTGCTGCCGCGGTCCTCCACGGGGGAGCGGATGAACCCCTACACCTCCACCTGGACCGGCGTCACCGAAGGGGACGGTCCCCAGGAGTTCCACGTCGTGCTGCTGGACAACGGCCGGACCCACGTCCTGGCCGACGAGCTGGGCCGCACCGCGCTGCACTGCATCCGCTGCTCGGCGTGCCTCAATGTCTGCCCGGTCTACGAGCGGACCGGCGGGCACGCCTACGGGTCGGTCTA